>OMJB01000124.1 GCA_900299255.1 Sphingobacteriales bacterium | reverse complement strand
ACTTCATTTATAAAAGTAAAACAACATTCACAACCGAACTGCTGCGACAATTATTCCACTTTTGTACAGATGCGCATTAGCGAATTTTCAGCAACCCCTCCATTACTGTGAATGCGATAGGACAAACTACAGTATTCTTCAATGTCAGCTGAGTACGTTTAAGAAAAACATCTTCATCGGTATACGGATAACGGGCACAATCGCCCGGGCGGTCGTCATAGATATTGCAGGTATTATCTTCGGCCAGAAAAGGGCATGGTTTTGACCTGGTCACATAATCCCCTTCTTCATCCAGTTTCAAGTACCTTTCTACAAGATCGCCTTCTTTCATCCGAAGGCTTTTAGCTATCCGCTTGATATCTGGTTGCTTGAAACGCGGGGAGTGATTTTTGCAGCAGTTGGCACACTGCAGACAATCTATTTTCGCGAACGCCTCCTCATGCAGGCCTGGCAGCGCTTTCAGCATCTTGTTGAAATTACCCCTTTCCAGGTGATACTTGTATAGCTTCTGGTGCTCTTTAGCTTCCTTTTCCCATTTCTCGTCCATGCTAGAAATCCTAATGCAAAAAACAGAATGCTGCAACGCACTTCATAAAATTATCGAATTGCCCAGTTAACTAATTGCCGAATTATCAGAGTTTCATCATATCCATGATACGCTCCAAGTCGTCATCAGAGTAAAACTCTATAAGTATGCTTCCCTTACCAGATTTTTTACGGTCAAGCTTTACCTTGGTTGAAAAATGCGATGCCATGTTATCCTCAATTCGCTTGTATGCAGGGGGCAGCTTAACACTGGCCGGCTTACCGGCCGCTTGAGGTTTTTCAGCGGCCATATCCTTTACCAACTGCTCTACCTGCCTTACAGACAGCCCACGGTGAACCGCTTCTCTGAACACGTACAACTGCTGATCTACATGCTCAAGGCCAATGATAGCCCGCGCATGGCCCATGCTCAGCGAACCATCCCTGACTGCTTTCTGAATATCCGGAGGTAATTTGAGTAAACGCAGATAATTGGTTACAGTACTGCGCTCTTTTTTCATCCGCTCTGATACCTGCTCCTGGGTAAGGCCGCATTCATCCATTAACTGCCGGTAACTCAACGCTATTTCAATCGCATTGAGGTTCTCCCTTTGTAAATTTTCCAGCAGTGCCATTTCCAGCATCCCCTGCCCGTCGGCCGTGCGCACATAGGCGGGAATATCCTTCAATCCGGCCATTTTAGAGGCTCTCAGTCGGCGCTCTCCTGAAATAAGCTGATACCTGTCAGCAGATAATTTTACTACTGATACAGGCTGTATAATATCGTGTAATCTTATGCTCTCAGACAATTCCAGCAAAGCCTGCTCATCAAAATCATGACGAGGCTGGCTGGGATTTACCTCAATCTGATCAAGCGGGATTCGTGCAGTACCGGCAACTGCCGGAGCATTGTTAGTACTGCCGCTGTTATTATTATTCTGTCCAGAAACAGCCGGCACACCCTCTTTGGGTGTTTTTATCTCTTCATCGATCGTATCCAGCAGCGCCCGGATACCTTTACCAAGCCCCTGCTTTTTATTGATCTGCGCCATGCTCATCTGTCTCTAATATTTTATCCTCATTTTTAATTTTGGTCATGTTGTTCTTTTGCAGAATCTCCTTCGCAAGGTTCAGATAATTTACCGCACCCGTACTCTCTGCATCATACAAAATAGCCGGCATACCAAAGCTAGGTGCCTCTCCCAGCCTTGTATTCCTGTGCAGAATGGTATTGAAAACCAGGTCACCGAAATGGTTTTTAATCTCTTCAACAACCTGATTAGATAGGCGCAGCCGGCCATCATACATCGTCATCAGTATACCTTCTATCTTCAGATTTGCGTTGATCCTGGTTTGTACGATCTTAATTGTAATGAGCAGTTTACCAAGGCCCTCCAATGCGAAGTACTCACACTGTACAGGAATCACCACACTATCAGCTACAGCAAGCGCATTCACTGTTATTAACCCAAGTGAAGGTGAGCAGTCTATGATGATGAAATCATAATTATTTAGCTCCGTCTCCAGTGCTTTGCGCAGTACAAATTCCCTGTTAGGGTGGTTAATCAGTTCTATCTCTGCCCCCACAAGATCCAGATGGCTGGGTATCAAGTGCAGATTAGGTGTTTGAGTCTCCAGCAAAACCTGCGATACCGGCGTATCGTTGACCATACAGTCATACAGGCTTATCTGAATGTTCTTCAGGTCGAAGCCATTGCCTGTGGTACTATTTGCCTGAGGGTCTGCATCAACAAGCAGTGTTTTGTAATCCAGTACAGCAAGGCTTGCCGCCAGATTAATTGCTGTTGTGGTCTTCCCCACCCCTCCTTTCTGATTTGCTATCGCTATTACTTTGGCCATATTCACCCGTTGTCCGCCACTACGGACCTAGTATTATATTAGTAATTAAAATTATTCCGTATTCAAACTGATTACAAGGTAATCGATTCTCCGATCATTGGCAATATTAACTCTTTACCTGCATCTGAGAATTTTTTCTTTGCCCACTCATGGTCGATTTTGATGTATCCAAAAGTATCAAAATGAACTCCTACCACCCTGTTACATGCTATGAAATCAGCAGCCATCACTGCATCTGCTGCATCCATTGCAAAATTTCCTCCAACCGGCATTATGGCAAAATCAAGTTTCGCATACATAGGAACAAGTTTCATATCCATCATAACGCAGGTGTCACCACTGTAGTAAAAGGTTCCTTCGTCACTTTTTACCAGAAAACCGCCCGGATTACCTCCATAACTGCCATCAGGCATGCTACTGCTATGTGATGCAGGCAAAAACCACACCTTACCGAATTCAAATGAAGCCGAACCGAAATTCATTGGATGGATATTCTCTGCTCCGTTTTTTTGCGCCCAGCTTACTACTTCATAGGCTCCGATAACTTTGGCCCCGGTTCTTTTTGCAATTGCTGCCAGATCAGCAACATGATCTGCGTGGCCATGGGAAACCAAGATGTAATCTGCCTGAATTGCGTCAATTTCTACCTTTCCTTTTGCAAGTTCATTTCCCGAAATAAACGGATCAAATAAAATCTTTTTGCCTTTAATCTCAACAGAGAAGCAGGAATGACCGAAGTATGTAAATTTCATAATTTAAGTTTGACTTTTACCAACCGCAAATTTAGTTATTAATAGAGCATAAAAAATTAAAAACGTGTGCAATTTGGGCGCATTAGTGGCGAAAACTATGTTAACTGCCTTACACTCGTGATTCCGGACCAATATAGTGCGGCAAAACTGAATTTGTGAGCCACTTACAATTAAATCCATATTGTTATTTTACGTATTTTGCTGATGCCCTAAAAATTAAAAATGCACGATTACCTGAACTATAGATTTGAAGATACGGAAAGCTTTATCAGCACTTTTGATGAAACGCCACTCTGGAGTGCCGCCTTTGGGTTGTTACTGCTTAAACACCTGAAACCTGCACCTAACCTAATGGTACTCGACATTGGTTCCAGAGCCGGGTTTCCGCTGCTAGAACTGGCGCAGCGACTGGGCAAGACATGCACCTGTTATGGGCTTGATCCATGGATAAATGCGAACAAGCGGGCCAATGAGAAAATCAGCAACTATGGCATAACAAATGCAACTATTATTGAAGGCAGTGCTGAAAGCATACCATTTGGCGACAACAGCCTTGATTTTATTGTGTCTAATCTGGGCATTAACAATTTCGAGGATCCGGCAATAGTATTTGGTGAGTGTTTCAGAGTATTAAAACCAGGTGGCCAGCTTGCGCTTACCACCAATCTGAACGGGCACTGGCAGGAATTTTACGATGTATTTGCAAACACATTGATAGAAACTGGCAACAACGCATTGATTGATGAACTAAAACTGCATCAGGAGCACCGCGGTACAACAGAATCTATTTCTCAGCTTTTCACGAACGCAGGTTTTGCATCTGTTGAACACCACATAGATGAATTCAAAATGAACTTTGTGGACGGATCTGCCTTTTTAAATCACAGTTTTATCAAACTAGGGTGGCTGGCCTCGTGGAAAGCGCTTGTACCGGAAGGTCAGATAGACACATTTTTCCCAGCGCTTGAAGACAATCTGAATAAACTAGCATCAATTAACGGATCTCTGTTGCTTACAGTACCAATGGCGTATATAGAGGCTAAAAAACCGAAAAACTATGTATAAGCAACAATGCCCTCACGCTTCGTGAGGGCATTGTTGTATAGTCTAACAAACGGCAATTCTATCTCAGTATTTCAATTTTCCTGGTTTCAAACCTGCCACCTGCTTTTATATTACAATAGTAAATACCGGGCGCAAGATTATTCGTTGCAAAAAGGTATTTGTGATCACCTGCATTCATCTGCTCATTTGCCACTGTGCGCACCAAACGACCGGCACCATCATAGATCATCAACGAAACAAAACTGTTCTCCGGAAGATTGAACTGAATTGTTGTTTCACCGGTAAATGGATTGGGGTAGTTGGTAAACATAAAGTCTGGGGCAGCCGAAGGAGCAGTTGGTACAGAAGTTATACTACCTACGTGCGTTACATGCGAAGAAAATATACCGCCCGAATGTGTTGCCACTACCACCAGGCCATCATTGGTTCTGAAATCTATCATATCCACAACACTTGCACCGATAGTGTTTGCCCCCTGCTGTACCCATACAGTACTTGTATCTTTCAGCTGGGTAGTGGCAAACAGGCCAACGCTTGTACCAACTAGATAAACATGTCCATCAGCAACCGGAATAATACTTGCCCACCTGAGCGAAGGCCCGTCGCCGCCGCCGGTCAAATTGTTCTCTTCCAGATTACCACCAATTTTACCGAAGGTAGTACCACCATCAGAAGAATAAAATATGCTATACACATTGTAGTTTGAAAATGTAACAATGACATTATCAGCATTTTCCGGATCTACCGCTACACAGCTAACATTGCCACTAGTCGGGAACAATGACGAAGTAATGTTTCTGAAATGAGGCACACCCACATTTGCACTGTCTATGCGCAGCACCCTGTGGCTGTTTGTGCCTATATAAACACGGTTGGCCGGCTTCTTAGAAACAGTAATTGCTGTGATATTGCCTCCTCCGGTTGAAATAGAATCAGGAATTTTAAACCAGTTGGTTGAAATAGAATCCCAGTTTGACCTGTAGGGTATAACAGAAAGATCACTGTTTCTCCACAGCAGCCTACCGGCGGCTACATACATAATGTTATTATTGTTCGGATCAATAACAAAAGGGTTAATGAACTGGTAATTGCGCCCTCCGATAGGGTCAATACGCGCAAAACTATCTACCCTGCCCGATGGCGTCAGTTTAGCTTTCATGATTCTGCCCTGCTGAATGCTGAAGTAGTACGCAGCACCATTATCTGCTATAGCACAATAAGAACCATCACCGCCCCTAGGCGACTCCCAAGGCTGAGTAAGGTTCTGTGAATTAGTGAACCAGCTTCCGTTATCCTGCGCACCGCCTACGATTATGTCGTTAGTTGCCGCGTGATCAATTGCACAAGTGTAAAACAGGCTCGTCAGGTAACCATTGTTCAGAGAAGTCCAGAGCATTGATGATGCAGTGTTATCATTGGTATAGAATATACCACCATCATTGCCCGAAAGCATCTTATTGGGGTCACTTGGGAAGAACACCAGCTCATGCTGATCGGGATGGTGATTGAGGTACATATCTACCACTGGCAATGTTGCATGCTCTTTATAACCGCCAATATATGTTGTATGGTACTTATCAGCAAACCCGGTTGTGGACCTGTACAAATTCGTGCCGCCCACAAACACCGTATTGGTATCGTTTGGCTTTACCTTCACCACCATATCATACGAACCTTGTGTCATGAACTTATCAAACGGGCCGCCGGTAGACGGCAGATTCAAAGACCGATCCTGCCATCTTCCACCGGTATCACCCACACCATTTCCAGACAGATACCAGTACTTCCACAAACTGTTCCATTCAACAGTGCCGACATAGTTTGTATCAGGATATCCGTACCCTGGCGTATTCCCTAAAAAATACACCTGATTCTCATCAGCTGGGCAGATACCAATTCGATACCGGTTCATAGGAGCAGGGAACCAGGAAGGGGTGATTTTTACAAAACTAACACCATCAGCAGATCTGTAAATCCCCCCGTTTGGCCCGTCGCTACTGAGCGACGCATACACTGCGCCAGTGTGCGTAACTGCAACATCTGAATACTGTGCAGTGCCCAATGTTCCCAGCACCGGAGCCCAGGTATGCCCACTGTCAGTGCTTCTATAAATGGCACCATATGCTGCCACATAAATCTTGTCATTGGCCATGTCGGAAGGATCAATGGCTATATTCCATACAATATCTGACCAGTGGTCAAATGAAGTTAAATGGCTGGCTGTTGAAGCCAGCTTATTCCAGGTTTTACCACTATCAACAGACTTATAGATTCCATCGCCAAAGTAATAGGCACCTGTTTCTGAAGCAGAAGCACCTTCTGCCTCGCCTGTTCCGTAGTACCATACGTTTGTGTGCCCTGGCCTTGTGTCCTGCACTATACAAGAGACACTTTTGTATTCATTGGGAGCCTTGGTTGGGTGCCACGTCCTGCCTCTGTCGGTAGAGCGCCACATTCCACCGGCAACCGTGCCTGCCAGAATGTTGTTGTCATTAGACACATCAATAGCCAATGCACGTGTTCTTCCGCCTACATTCCAGGGGCCTCTGGGATCCCAGCCCAGTGCAGTTGTTTTAGCCGACGCCAGATACCTGTCGCTGGGTAAATTGGCAGCAAACGCCAGCTCCCTCTCCCTTATATGATATGGTATCTTACCAGTTGCAGGATCCTGCAGACGCATCAGCTCGTAATTAAATCGGGCATCAGCATCTTCGTCAGAGCTTACTGCATTCAGACCTCCCAAATGCTCCGCTTTTTCAGTTACGGCACATGCCGGGCCGGAAATTATGTAAAACGCAGCTAAGATAAACAGCGTTACAAGTGGTACAAGTACTTTTCTCACAGTAAATCTTTTTTATTGGCAATGAAGATACAATTGTTAGCTCAAAAGGCAAGTATTAAAGTAAAACATGCGCCATCCCTACGAACACAGAACTCTTATTGACGGTCATAATGAAAAATCACAAATTCGCCTTCTCCCCCCGGTTTCAGCCGCTGCCGGGCCAGAGCAGTAAAAGTGTCACCCACTTTAAGCCCCGGCATCGCCGGTTTCAAACCCGGCAGCAATGCCGTTGTGTTGTTTAAAGTAAAAGCGAAGTCCATTTCTTCAGTTTTACCGGCAAAGAGTGCTACTGTCAAAGCCGAACCACATTCATAAACATCCAGCACCTTTACTTTTGCCCTGCAGGGATTTTTACCACAAATTGATACTGTATCCGCATTACTAAGTGGTAAAATTTCCATAATTACCCCTTTGATCATGCATGTACCCGGCCCTGCCGACATACCGTCTCTCGCAACAGTTGTTTTCGGAGCGGCCTGTTCCGGTTTTGCTTTGTTTTTTGCAGGCTTTACTACGCTGCATGCCATGCAGCACAATAATAAGAGAGTTGCAACTTTTGTCATTTCAGATTTTCTTTTAAACTACCAGCAATCCTGCTTTGTATAATGTGTTCACGGGCTTATTCTCCCAAAACAACTCAAAGTCTTCCAATCCTGCCTGCTCATAATCTGCTTTCAGATCAGCCATTGTCCATAAGGCTGAATTATTAACTGACAACTTTTCCAGCACACCAGCCAGCCAAATACCTTGTTCTTTTCCTGTTTTGATATTCACGGTTTCCTTTTTGCTGAAAATGTCAATAGAAGCCAATTCCCACTGCTCGCCTTTTTTGGATTTGGTTACCACTGCAACCTCGGGCTTACAGCCCAGCCAGACAACTTTTGATGCCGGTCTGGCCTGCTGATATTCCGCTTCACTGAGCAAAGAAGTTATATAGTCAGGCGCAATCTTTGTTTTAGGTATTTTATCTTCAAACCATTTTTGCAAGGGTAGATCAAAACCTACTCCGTGCATATAATTAAGCAGCGATTTCCTTAAACCTTCAGCATACAGCTCATGATCTGCACCTGTAGGATCGAGGTGAACAATATCATTGTTAGCGAAAGCCCCCAACTCTTCTGATTCCTTTTTTACTTTAAACTGATCCGGGTACATTCCTACAGGGCTATGTGCTGTCATAGCAAACCGGTGCCAGAATGCCGACTGAAGTATCCCTGCCTGAAACATCTGCCTGACCATTTCTAATGAGTCAATCGTTTCCTGTGCAGTTTGAGTAGGGAAGCCATACATGAGATAGGCATGCACCATTATTCCAGCTTCTGTAAAGTGCTTGTTCACCCTGGCCACCTGCGCCACAGTTATACCCTTCTGAATTAGTTCCAATAACCTGTCAGAAGCTACTTCAAGTCCACCAGACACACCGATACAGCCGGATGCAGCCAACAACAGGCAGAAATCCCTTGTAAAGCTCTTCTCAAACCGAATATTGGCCCACCACGAGATGGTAATCTTTCGCCTGATGATCTCCAGTGCCAGCGACCTCATAAGTGCTGGCGGCGCGGCCTCATCAACAAAGTGAAATCCAGTTTCGCCGGTTTGGGCAATGATCTCTACAATCCTATCGCACAATACAGAAGCAGTGAGCGGCTCATATCGCTTTATATAATCCAGCGAGATGTCGCAAAAAGTACATTTACCCCAATAACAGCCGTGAGCCATCGTAAGTTTATTCCACCGGCCATTACTCCATAAACTGTGCATAGGATTGATCACTTCAATAGCTGAAATGTACTTATCCAGCAGCAGGTCGCTATAGTCGGGCGTACCTACCTGCCCTTGCTTATAATCGCCGCAGGCGGTACTGTCTATGTACACTACCTCATTCCCCTCTGCGATAAAAGTCCGCTTAAGACCTTCTTTACTTATTGTACCATTTATGAATTTAACGAGGTTTTCCAACGGCGCCTCGCCATCATCAAGCGTAATGAAATCAAAAAAATCGAACACCCTGACATCCTTCAGTGAACGCAGTTCGGTATTGGCGAAGCCGCCGCCCATTGCCACTTTTATGCTTGGTGCATTCTTTTTGAACCACTGCGCACATCTGAATGCCGCATACAGATTGCCTGGAAACGGAACCGAAACAGCGACAAGCTCGGGATTCAACCGAGTAACCTGCCGCTCCAGTATGCCTATCAATATCCTGTCAATAAATGTATACTTAAGGCTCAGTGCCTGATGCAACTCATCAAAACTGCTGGCCGACCTACCCAACCGTTCGGCATATCTGCTGAACCCAAAATGTTCATCAACACATTCTTTAATCAGGTCAGACAAATCTTCGAGGTACAGCGTTGCCAGGTGCTTGGCCTTATCGTGTACACCCATGGCTCCAAAAGCCCAAACAAGGTCGTCCAACTGCCGAAAACGCGAAGCCTCAGGCAGAAAATTGCGTTTGCAGATCAGATGCGCCAGCGAGGGATCGCTGCCCTGCATAAACCTGACAACACTTTCAATAGTATTCAGATAATCATCCTGTAACGCTATAATGCGTCGCGCATTTTCTGAGTAAGCTCCGGTATCTGCCGGTATAGCATTGAACAGTTCCTGTATCCCTTTCTTCGAAAACAATTCAAGAATCACTTCCAGTCCCAGGTCTGACTGGAATGAGCTTATATTTCTGGTATTAAAAAATCCTTTTAAATAAGCTGTGGCCGGATACGGTGTATTTAATTGAGTAAAAGGAGGCGTAATTAAATAGACGGTAGTACTCAATAGGACTGTGTTTAGATGCAAAAATATTATAAATAATCGGGTTATCCGACCAGCAAGTGTGTAAAATAATTACAAGCAGCTATTGCTGTCTATTCCGGATTCAGTGCTGCAGGTCGAAATATCACCGCTGTGCGATTCGCAAAAAAGTGAAACTAAAACATTGTCTTTATTCCCCATTTTATATATTTGCAGGAATGAGTGCTGTTATGCAACTAATGCACTCTGGCCAGTTTAATAAATTTCATTTAAAAAAACGATTGTTTGTATGTCATCCCGTATTAGTTATTTGATTATTGCATTATTGTTCATTCTGAGCAATACCAGTGTACAGGCTCAGGACAATGACTACCTGAAACACAGGAAGTTCTTTGATATATGCTATATCAAAAAACAATGCCGGGAATGTTATTCATGTGAGCAAAACAGGTATCTGGTAAAACTCAACAACAAAGACACCAAGAACATTACCCACGTTTACTATAAATTTTATTCGCCTGTCTTCAATACTATTATTGAAAAAGAAGCAAAAATATCGGGTGATAAAATAGAAGGCAAAAAAATAGGACAGGTGTACGTTTGCGTTATCAACGGTACTCACTGGATATTCAGCCGTATTGGTTATGCTGACGGATCTGAAGTAAAGTTCACACTGCATGACAGAATGGAATCGTACCTGCAGGAGCCGGACGAATGCGACTGCAACGAATAATCTGCCTGCATTTCCAGATAATTAAAATTAACCCCCAAACTGCATTTTCATGAAATGCAGTTTTTGTTTTTTAGAAATGGCAGCGCAGGATAATAAAATCAGCAGCAGAATAGATGAACTCGATGCCCTCAGAGGTATTGCAGCCATTCTGGTGGTAATTTTCCATTGCACCATGCTACATGATGCCTATACATTTACCTACGGCGCAGCGGGCGTGGAGCTGTTCTTTATTATCAGCGGATTCGTGATTTTCATGACACTCAACCATGTCCGTTCGGCTAAGGATTTTGTAATCAACCGTTTTGCCAGGTTGTATCCCATTTATTGGTTTTGCGTCCTACTCACTTTTATCCTCATGCTGTTTCATAATAACATGGGAAACAATACCACAGCAACGTCGCCTCCATACTTTCAGTTGGCGGCCAACATGACCATGATGCAGCGCTACTTTGGTATTCAGGACCTGGACGGCCCCTATTGGTCGCTGGCAGTAGAACTGGCTTTCTATGCAGTTATGTTGCTCCTTTATACCTATAAGGCAATTAAAAAAACTATTCATGTACTCATGGCTGTTATGGCTGTAGAATTTGCCGTAGCTCTGGCAACACAAAACTTCCCAGCCAACGGAGTACTTACCGGCATTTCTGTATGCAGCAATTACCTGTACCTTATTCACTTTCTACCGCTTTTTCTATCTGGCGTTATCTTTTACCACATATACACCGAGGGAGGAACCACTTCGAGGTACATCGGTATTTTGTTCTGCTATTTCGCGCAGATTGCAGAGTACCCTAACCGGCATGTGGATATGTTTGGGCTAAAACCCAGTGGATACGCAGCAGAACTGGCCGTATTCTATATTTTATTCCTGCTCTTCGTACACAAAAAGGCGGGCTTTCTCGTTAACCGGCTTACATTGTTTACCGGCAGGATATCCTATGCACTGTACCTCTTTCATCAGTACATCATCCTGAATTTCATTATCCCTTATTTTGACACAAAACTTAAATGGCCGTATTTTCTCACCTGCCTGGCTGCCATAGTAATTGTAGTTATCATTGCAGCAGTAAACACCCTGTATATTGACGAGCCATTGCGACGCAAAGTAAAACTGCTGCTCACCGGGAATAAAAAAATCCTCCGGTAAGCCGGAGGATTTGATATCTCTGCAAAAACCTTTATCAGGATGCCAGAATTTTCTGAATCTTTTTGTCAAATACATTCTTAGGAGCCGCACCTACCTGCTTGTCTACTACCTGGCCGTCTTTAATAAAAAGGACGCATGGTATGCTGGTTACACCATAATTGATAGATAGATTTGGGTTTTCATCTACATTTACTTTACCAACGTTTACTTTACCTTCATAGTCCTTTGAAAGCGCATCTATTGTAGGGCCCAGAGCCAGACAAGGGCCACACCACGGAGCCCAGAAATCAATTACAGAAAGCTTATCCGCTTTAAGTACTTCGGTGTCAAAATTCGAATCAGTGAATACTGCTGCCATTGTTTTTATTATTTAATATTCTTTGTTAAAAGGAAAGACAAAGTTAGTTCAATTACCCATCACTGATAAATAGAGTTGCGAAATACCTGTATAGCCTATCCACATACTGCTAACATTTCAAATGAAATTTCACAGCCTGTTAACGCGACTAAGCTTTATCTAATGAATATTTTATTTCCTCATACCCATCAATAAATTTCAATAGCTCGTCATTGATCTCTACTTTCTTACTTTGCGTTTTCAGCCTGGCTTCCATGCCGTCCCAGTCAGAGATATGTAAAACCAGCTCTGTATTGCCGGGATGGCTTTTTATATTTTGCTCCATGAAACCAACAAATGCGTCGTCAATCTTGTGCAGCGGAATTGATAAATGCAGCCTTTTGGCCATAACCTTACGCACATCATCCAACAGCATGATATTCTGAATAGTAAACTCCATTCTGCCCGGCTGAAATCTATTTTCATCATAAACACCCTGTATCATCAGTTTTTGCCCGTTCACCAGATAATTACCGTATGGCACATAGGTTTTCTCCCACAGCATTATTTCAAAATTCCCCGAATAATCATTGATTGTCATCTTACCGAACTTGGTACCCTTTTTAGAAGTAAGGTGCCCGGCATCGCTTACAAACCCGGCAATACGGATATTGCGCCCTTTATATGATTCAATTTCAGCAACAGGAGTGAAATCGAAGTTCTCCATTTCAAACTTAAACCCATCCAGCGGGTGCGCGCTAATATAGATACCAACTACTTCAATTTCCTTGTCCAGTAGTTCCGGCAACCCCCACTTTTCACATACAGGCGGTGTTGGTGGCAATGCCTGTGTGTCCATCTCCTCACCTCCAAACAGGCCCGGCGCCACCTTATTTGATTTAGCCTGTACCGAACTGCCGTATTTCAGCAACTTTTCCAGATAGCTAACCGGATTGGCATTAGAAATGTGAAAGTACTGCGCCCTGTGTATTTCTGAAAAACAATCGAGTGCCCCAGCGAGTACAAGGCTCTCCAGCGACTTTTTATTCAATGCGCGCTGGTCCACCCTTTTGATCAAGTCGTTAACAGATACGAATGCTCCATTCTGTTCTCTTTCCTTTACAATTTCTTCTACTCCCAGTTCGCCCACGCCTTTAATGGCGTTCAGTCCAAAACGCACCACATTTTCCTTGGCTACCGCAAACCCTTTCAAACTTTCATTCACATCCGGCCCAAGTACCTGCAGACCCATGCGCCGGCACTCCTCCATGTAGAACTTTACCTTATCTATACTGTTCTGGTTGTTGAGCACCGCAGCCATAAACTCTGCCGGGTAATGAGCCTTGAGGTAGGCTGTCTGATATGCCACCAGTGCATAACACGTTGAGTGCGATTTATTGAACGCATACTGTGCGAATGCTTCCCAGTCTGTCCAGATTTTCTGAAGCTTATCTTCAGGATGCCCTTTTGCTTTAGCACCGGCAATAAACTGCCCCTTCATTTTATCCAGCACCGCCTTCTGCTTCTTACCCATTGCCTTACGCAGCACATCGGCATCACCTTTACTGAATCCGCCAATGCTTTGCGACAATAGCATCACCTGTTCCTGATACACTGTAATACCATAGGTATCACCCAGGTATTCTTCCATCTCAGCCAGGTCGTAGGTAATTGCTTCCTGGCCGTGTTTACGCTTGATGTAATTAGGAATATACTCCATCGGCCCCGGACGGTACAGGGCGTTCATGGCAATCAGGTCATCAAATTTATCCGGTTTCAGATTGATCAGATGCTTCTGCATCCCGGCACTTTCAAACTGAAATGTACCATTGGTGTTTCCTTCCTGATACAGCTCGTATGTCTCTTCATCATCAAGCGGTATATTGTCAATATCAATAGACAGATTGTAATTCCTTTTGATCAGTGCCAGCGCATCCTTCATGATGGTCAGCGTCTTCAACCCAAGGAAGTCCATCTTGATTACTCCTGCATTCTCAATCACATTACCTTCATACTGAGTAATCAGTGAGTCCACATCCTTGGCCATAAACACTGGCAGCAGATCTGTAAGATCACTGGGGGCAATAATGATGCCTGCCGCATGTATACCTGTATTGCGCACCGATCCTTCCAACTTTTCAGCGTTTCGCAACACTTCGCCATGCAGGCTTTCCTGCTTATATATTTCCCTGAGCTTGTTTACAAATTCAACTTCCTCTCCGCCCAGGCCTTCCTTCTGATTAAGGCTACCCTCACCTTTCAATTCCGCATGCAGTAACCGTTTCAGCGAAATACCTGGACGTTCAGGCACCAGTTTGGCCAGTGCATTGCTTTCACTCAGCGGCAGATCCAGTACCCTGGCAACATCTTTGATGCTGCTTTTGGCAGCCATGGTACCATAGGTAACAATCTGGGCTACCTGATTCTTGCCGTATTTCTGTACTACATAATCAATAACTTTCTGCCTGCCCACATCATCAAAGTCAGTATCAATATCAGGCATGCTTTTACGATCTGGATTGAGGAACCTTTCGAAAAGCAGTTTGTATTTTATGGGGTCAATATTGGTAATACCTATACAATAAGCTACTGCCGAACCCGCAGCAGAACCTCGGCCCGGGCCGACCAGCACAGGCGGGTCCATTTGCCTGCCTGCCTTGATAAAATCACTAACTATCAGGAAGTATCCTGCAAAACCCATCGTTCTGATGGTAAACAGTTCAAACTTAATGCGCTCTTCAACTTCCTGCGTTATTTCGCCGTACCTTTTCTTCACTCCTTCCCACGTCTCGTGTTCCAGAAACGCATTCTGGTCGTTGTTGAACTCTGCAGGCACCTGAAAATGTGGCAGCAGGATATCACGCTCCAGCCTGAGCGGCTTGATCTTGTCCAGCACCAGATTGGTATTATCAATAGCCTGAGGAATATCAGAAAAGAGCGAACTCATTTCATCCGACGTTTTGAAATAAAACCGGTCACTCGGAAACGCAAACCGGCCTCCTTTTACAGGTGTCTCATCGTCATCGCCTATATCCTTCCATTTTGGGTCGTTTTGTTTGGAGCCGGTGTTCACGCACAGCAGAATATCATGTGCGTTGGCATCGACCTGATCTACATAATGACTGTCGTTGCTGGCAATAACAGGCACGTTGTATTTTTCAGCAAAACGCAGGAGCACTTCATTCACTTTATCCTGCTCACCAATTGAATGCCGCTGCAATTCGATATAATAGTCTTCTCCAAACAGGTCAAGCCACCAGTTAAAGACTTTCTCTCCCTCAGCTTCCCCTTTCCGCAGAATCGTTCGAGGCACCTCGGCCGCAAGACAACAGGTTGTGGCAATGAGCCCTTCATGGTATTGTTTAACGAGGTCCTTGTCTATGCGCGGGTACTTGCTGTAGAGGCCCTCCATATAACCCAGGGAGCAAAGTTTGACCAGATTTTTATAACCAATTTCATTCTTAGCCAGCATTAGCTGGTGGTAACGAACATCTTTATCATCCTTTGAAAACTGGCGTTTAAACCTGTTATCCACCAGATAAAATTCACAACCTACTACAGGCTTAACTTCAGGCTCCTCGATATCTTTCCCTTCGGGAGTCTTGCCTACTACCTTTTTCTTTTTCCAGGCTTCTGCAACAAAATCAAACACGCCAAACATATTGCCGTGATCGGTAATTGCCATTGCAGGCATACCATCCTTTCTGGCTTTGTCAAACAGCTTTGAAATATTAGAAGCCCCATCTAGCAGGGAAAACTGAGTATGATTATGTAAATGGGAGAATTTCATGTTATTTATGCACCAGCCTACACTGAGGCTATCCTTTCAAGTCTTACAAAATAACGAAATTCCGTGTGGAACCTCTGTTAATAGTTTTCCACAGAATGAGCGGCTCGTTACATTGCGGTCAACGATTTATACACATTATCAAATCCACATAAATAAAATAAAACAAAAAAGTGTGGCAGGTTATAACCCGCCACACTTTCCATTTTATTCACAGCATTACAACTGCTGATCAAATTAATTCTTAACGAATTTCTGCACTTTGCTGCCATTGTCACCTTTCAGGGATATGTAATAAACTCCCGGTGCTAGGCTCTTAATATCCAGCATGGTTTCAGCATTAGTTATTACCTGATTCATCATCACTGAACCAATAGCATTCGTAATTGTGCAGGAATTGAATGCACCATCATTCATACTTACAACCAGCTCATCTTTTGCCGGATTAGGATAAATATGCAGGTTGTTTGTCTTCAATACAGCTACACTGGAAGGAGTGCCTATGATATCGGTAACAGTATTAGTCATCACTACAGGATTGTTGTCAAAATAGATTCCTGATTTGTTCTGAATAACTGTACCTGGAGGCAGCCCTGCTTTCGCGTTTACAGTAAATACGATCATGCCCACTGATTTGCCATGGTGCGAGCTATCCAGCAAATTGATTCCGGGGAAGTCGAATTTAACGACATGGTGGCCGGCAGCATCTGTAAGGTTTGAAACCATCATTTTTGCAGAGCTCATAAGCAAACGCATAGATGAAATATCAACATTATCAGACAGCGTATCCATTACGCGTATATTGAAAGCAGTATCGGTACCTGTATTTTCAAATTCAATAATGTACTGCAGTTTGGTGCCGGCAGGAATGTAACCTTCAGGGGTTACCTGCATAAAGTTAGGGTCATATCCACCCTGCACAGTATCTACTCTTACACAGGCATTGTCAGATGGGTTGGAGTCGCCCGATGTTGGGTTAACAGAGCAATCATTATAAACAGTATCTCCAACAGTATGCCAGGGGCCCAGTGCTTCGAAATGGAAACTAATGATGGTTGGTGCAGCGTTGGCAGTAGACAATCCTCCGGCATTCCATGTAACGGTTGTACCGGAAACAGATGTAGGAGTTAAACTTGAATACCAGTAATCGTATTTCGGACTAACAGTCATGGATACAGTGCCGGTTGTGAGCGCACAGTAGGTATTGTCTACCGCAATATTGCCTCTGAATGTATGGATACCTGCCCTTACAGTTGGGAATATTCTGAGATCAAAAGTTGACCCAGTAGTACAGTTCATACCAAAATATTTAGCTGTATCAATTGAAACACCAGCCATAAGTGTGTCTGCTACATAACCAACAGACGGACAACCAACTGTAAATCCACCGGTAGTTGGAATAACAGTAAACTTGTACACATCTCCGGGATTGCCGTATGCGGTGTAATAAAAACCACTGGTTGCAGATACCGTATCAATTGTCACTCCGTTTGAGTCAACCCGTGTAAGTGATGGCTGGAAAATATCCGGCTCGCCACCATCCTGTACACAGTTAAAATTCGCATCCAGATAGAACCCTACCGGAATAACATTACACATCATATAATTGTGTGTATAGGTTACTGAATCAATAGCAGCTGATCCGCTGTAGAGCACATGCTTAACAGTGTAAGCACCAGATGTTGCATATGCATGGGTAAAATCAGCATATCCGCCAGTGCCGGCGCTGAGTATTGGATGCGTATCGCCGCTGGCGTCACCATAGTCTGTTACCACAGTAAGGCCGGTATGATAAGTTGGCGTAGTTACGTAAAACTCAACATCAGCGCAATGATTGGTTGGGAAAACAGTAAAACTATCGGCGAGGTGGGCAACGCCACCAGCAGGCATCAGCGATGCTTTTGATGTTACTGCATTCTCGATTTCCCTGTCGGAGGTTGTAGTTCCATATTTCTCAACCATACCTACCACACTTAGCTGAAATGGATTGGAACCGGTAGGAACGGTATAAGTATAGTGTTTTGTAACAGTCGTACCGGGCGTTGGGTTGGTAAACGATGCTTCGCCCCAAATACTGCCACCTGGTGCCAGAACTTCTCTAACTACCGAATTGTGCCAGAACATAGTTGTCGGCATAATAGGGTTGCCTGATGAAACCCACCATGATGTGCTGCCAGTGCAAGACATAGTACCGCCGGGACCGCCATAGTAGTTGTGCTGGTTGTACGTTGATGTTGGCCCACTTGCAACACTGTCTTCCAATATATAGCCGTTTATATACCAATTCCCCGTTAGAGAAGTAAGAGCGGTTCCCGTAACCTGCACATCCATTACCCGTGTTGATGGATTGTATGTACACAACATGTCGACATCGAAATTTGGCGACAATGCACTACGCACGCCCACATTCGTTTCAAAAGGCCTCATCTGCCCAACACTACCACCAAGGTTTGCCCGATCAATAGTTCCGGAAGGAAAACCAGAGATGTAGCCAGACCCTGTACAATAAGGGTCGCCAGTTATCTGCATAGGGTCGCCGTTATGCCACGCCATAACGATCGTATTACCATACAGAGGCCGTACTTTTTCATCAATATCCTGAAAAGCGTCGGGGCAGTAACCAGCCCAGGCACCTGTAGCAACTTCAAGAACCGGATTTTTTGTACCCGATGTACCTACGTGGTATTGAGCGCGTGCCAATGGCACCAATGACGAAAGAGACAATAACGATAATAAGATTTTTTTCATAAATTTATTGTTATAGGTGTTAATCAATTTGCTTTGGCTATAAAAATGTTTACATAATGTTAGACGAAACTTCAAACCTCAATCTTTGGTGTTGTACTCAAATTATTTTCGGTAAAACACATCTTTGCGCTCACTCACTGTTTCCCTGCATACCTAGACGTAAAAGTACGCAGAAAGGTTAGTAAAGTTTTAATATATTTATTTTAGCTACACATTGCACCTATTCGAATTTTGTTGACATAATTTCGGAAACACCACCACACAGGGCAATAAATTACAACATGTACTAGCCAATAAATTTTGCCGAACACAAATCGAAAATAAAAGTGCGCTGTCCGTAACCGAACAGCGCACTTTCACATAATAAAATCTTATTTCTTCACAATTTTCCTGACCATAGACCCGGCATCTCCTCTCAAAGTTACATAGTACAAACCAGCAGGCAGTGTATTAATATCCACTTTGGTATAAGTAGATGCTATTGCCTGGTGGTCCATAACCTGACCCATGCTATTGGTGATTGTATAGGATGAATACATACCTTTTTCAGTCATAATAGTCAGTTCATCTGTAGCAGGGTTAGGATATATCTCTGCCTTATTGCTTTTAACCAAAACCGGCACTCCATCGTCTTCCACACAGCCAGTTATGTTCTCAACTCCATTGGTCATAACCACAGCATTGTCATCAAAGTAGATTCCTGCCCGGTTCATTATGTGTGTACCATCTGCCAGGCCTCCTTTCAGGTCGGCTGAATACATAAAGAAACCGTCACAAAGATTATGATGAGAGCTATCAAGCAGGTTAATGTTAGGGAAATTAAACCTCACTATGTTATATCCACCTGAATTAATCAGCGATATATCCATTGCATGAGAAGACGTGATAACCTTTATTGATTTAGGGTCGATATTGGCAGACAATGTATCCATTACGTGGATATTGAAAGCAGTATCATTGCCCGTATTTTCAAAATGCACCGTATACCTAAGTGTCTTTACACCAGGAGCCACGCAAACCCTTGGCAATACCTGCATGTAGTTAGGATCGTAGCTTCCTGTAACTGTATCATTGTTACCACAGTTGTTATCGCCAGGGAAGGCATCACCGCTGGAAGGCAATACCATGCCATTGGTATGAATGGTATCCCCTACCACCACCCAGCTAGACGGCACCTCTCCACCTACGCTAATGTGTGTAGGATTAGGGGCAGTGCTGGATAATGTCAGGTCCCAGGTTATTGTATTGCCGGACACAGAAGTTGGAGCTGGGCTGGCATTCTGGTAATGGTATTTGGGATTCATGTTGAATACAACTGTAGCAGGCAATGCTGCACAAATCTGATTATCAACATTCATATCCGCCTGAAAATGATGCCTGCCTGCAATAGCTGTTGAGAATATCTGCAGGTCGTAACCTGTGACACCCGAGCATTTAAATCCAAACTCCCTGTAATCATTGTTATAAACAAGCGTAGTCAGCGTGTCGAGAATATAACCAGTACCCGGGCAATTTATTGTGAGGCCGGAAGGCATAGCCAGCGGCGTAAATTTATAAACATCACCTACACTTCCATATGCGTTATAATAGATGCCATTGGTAGCAGAAATAGTATCTACAGTTACGCCGTTTGAATCTACTTTGGTAAGTACAGGCAGGTTTATATAAGGTTCACCAGCATCTTTAGAACAGTTATTGTTTCCATCAAAAAAGAACTTAACCGGAATGGTATTGCAGAATATATACTCATAGGTACTGTGTGCCGAGTCTATAGCAACACCACCCATATACATTACCATCTTGATAGTATAAGTTCCGGAGAACGGATACGTGTGGTTGATAACTGCATATCCATTGGTTGTAGAGCACCCTGCCGAAAATGTTGTAATGTTATTCTGCCCGTCGCCAAAGAAAGTCTGTACTGTCATACCGGCTGAATAGTGATTAGCCATAACAGTGATCTGAGGACCATTGCACAGTTTATTAATAACTACACTGAAGCTTGGTGTGCCAAAGTAAGAGAAATAAGTAACTGCGGTATTAATCTTTCTTACGTTGGTAGAGTTGTTGGAGTAGTAGATATTTCCTGCGTTGTCTGATGTAAACATATAGTTGTTGCCATAGGCCTCGCGAGCGGGTACGCCTTCATCGTAGGAGGTACCGCAGCCTGCTATTGTGTCTACATAACTTGAACCGGAATGGAGCTCATATATTTTAGAACCATCGCCAAAATAGATATTACCGCTGGGATCGAGGCAGAAATGATCTCCACCTGCTGGCAACAGTAATGTAACTGCGCTGGTAATTGCATCTATCTTTCTGATGCCGGTACCTACACCCGAGTAATAAATATTATTTGACGCATCAAAGGCAACAGTTGTAGCACCCACCACTCCAGCGACGGTGGTAATGGCATTTGTAAGCGGGTCTACTCTTCTTAATACACCGCTATTATCAACAATATGGAGCACACCGGTATTATTCAGCGCTATGCAGCGCGCATCGCCAATATCTACACTGGTAGCCGGAGCGCCTTCTGTATAACCCGTACCGCCGCCTGCTACGGTATTAATAATACCGGTTGCAGCAGTAACTTTTCTTACTCTTCTGTTGCCTGCATCAACCAGGTATAGGTTTCTTGATGCATCCACACAAATACTCTGTGGGCTTGCAAGATTTGCAGCCGTGGCAGGGCCTCCATCACCGCCAAAACCGGCGGTACCGTTGCCTGCAACAGTATAAATAAGTGCGCTCGAACTTCTTACAATTCGCACTTTGTGATAGCCATAGTCGCCTACATAAACGTTACCTGCAGCATCAACTGCCACGCCTGTTGTGCCTGGCAGCAATGCAGATGTGGCACACACACCATCGCCGGTGGAAAATGAACCTCCAATGTAGGCTCCTACCACCGATGTAAGAATATTGACCTGCGCAGAGGCAGTGAGGGTAATAGCCAGCACTGCCAATGTAAGTGCAGCTGATAGTGAATGTCTTTTCATAAGAAACTGGTTGAATGTGAAAAATCGAGTGCTTATTCTGGTGAATATACTATTTTTTTTGAACTAAAAAATTAATATTTAATTTGATTGAAAAACGTTTTTACAAAATGCATAGGCACAACAAGTGTGCCAAACATTACATTTTCACAAATTTCCTGACGGCAACGCCCTCCCCGCCGGGCAATGTCGCCTGGTACTATATGTAATTTCGATATTCATTCTAAAAAAGGCTTTACAAATATTAGGCGAACATTTCTTTAAAAAAGTTAGTAAAAAGAAAGAACTTATTTGCCATTAAAATAATATCCGTAATTGCATGTTAACGTAACCTGCAGCTTGCTTTGATTGGCTTCGTTAAAGAAAAAACATACAGAAATAACATCATTTAAGTCATTCAACAAGCTCATATTCACATTTCAGTTAGTTTGTTATAATATTCGTAAAGCTTGAAAATAATAGCAGACATGACTACTTTTACGGTATGAAGCTGGAAGAAGCCATAAAATCGAATAAATTCACGGATGAGAAGCAAAAAGCAACCATAAACGTATTATTTACAGCGTACTGGCTCAGACAGAGGTTTAGCATGGCTATTAAGGCTGATGAGCTGACACTGGAACAATACAACGTTTTAAGGATACTAAAAGGCAAACATCCGGAGCAGATGTGCGTTAAAGATATTGGCAGCCGTATTATTGAAAAAAGCTCCAATGTACCCAGAATCATAGACAGGCTGGTGATCAAAAAACTGGCAAAGCGTACCCCGTCCACCGAAGACAAAAGAGAAACATTGGTTTCATTGACCGACAAGGGAATGGAATCACTGCAGCGCGCATCCCTCCTTATGGAAGAGATTAACATGAGTATGAACGGCATCAGCGAGTCTGAGGCATTATTGCTGAATGAACTGCTGGAAAAACTGAGAAACGACTGATTTCTATTTTTTGACCGGGGTGCCTGCGCGTTTTCTAAAAAAAATCCAGCGATTTAATTTTTACCACTACTTTTGCACCACAAAGGTTCCTGATCTGGTTGCGACCAGAGAAGGATGAAAAGGGAACCGGGTGCAAATCCCGGACATTACCCGATGCTGTAAGCTTCAAAAAAAGCTTTTTGCTACCTGAATTGCCACTGTCTGCATTTTGATTTTCAGAAACCGACGGGAAGGCCGCAAAAAGTGAAGTAAGTCAGAAGACCTGCCTTTTACCTGAGAATATCAGGTGTACTTATCGCTGCTTTCGGGATCAAAAGCACAGATGAGATCTGGGTGGGTATTTCCTGCGTTTATCTGTATCTGATTTTTACCCAATTGCTGCATTGAATTTGTTTTAAAAACTGAATTTATATGCGCAGATTATTTATTTTACTTGCTGCCCTGGCCTCGGGCTCAGCCGCTCAGTCGCAGACTGTAGCCTCATTTGATAGCCTCAGCCTGGCAGGCACCGACACTTTTTATGTCAATTACTCAGCATCTGGCACAGATGTGGGATTCAATAACGGGCTGGCTCATTTTCCCTGTGTGTATGATGCCTCATTCGGCGGATTCTGGAGTTATGGCTTTGCCTACTCGAATATGACCGACAGCGTTACAAGCGGCTATACCAATCAGTATTCTGCTAAAACAGCAATAGGTTATGGAGGTTCGGCCAAGTATGCGGTAGCCTACGGCAACGACAACAAAGTAATTTTACTGGGTGCTGCAGCTGGCAATCCGGTTAGCGGCTTCTATGTAACCAACAATACCTATGCCTACAACAGCATGAGGGATGGCGACGGATTTGCACGCAAGTTCCACAACGGCGACTGGTTTAAGCTTACTGTACGTGCCTATTCCGGCGGCGTGCTGCAGCCCGACAGCGTAGGCATATACCTGGCCAACTATTTGTTTCCTGATTCTACAATGAACTATATTCTCAAAACGTGGCAGTGGGTAAACCTGCTTCCCCTGGGTAATGCCGACAGCCTGTTGTTCACACTCAGCTCTACTGATAACGGCTCCTTCGGCATGAACACACCGGCCTATTTTTGCATAGACAATTTCACTACCGCCGAATCCGGTACGTTACATACTAGCCAGGCAACAGCAACAGGCACCACCAGAATATACCCCAACCCTGCCCACAACTCCCTGTTTATTGACCTGTATGATAGTGATATGCCGCAGGCTGTAATTCTCAACGCAGCAGGTGTGGTTATGAGCCACTCAGTGCTAACCAATGGGCATAATGAAATAAACACAGCTTCCCTGCCCGCTGGCGTATATTTGCTGCAGCTGAAGGGTAAAAACAAAAACGCTGCTTTACGCTTTATTAAAGACTGACCCTGCTCCACGCAATGAAAAAAGCTTTCATTTTCCTCTGCTCATGGCTGCTAAGCATTAGTGCAGGTGCGCAGTACACCCCGCAGGCAGGGCTGGCGGGCAGTGATGCCGTACCGGCCGCCAGCACCAGATTTGTAAACTGGGCAACTGGCTGCACTATCTACCGCGGGCTAATGAACATAGCAGATGCCTCGCTTGGGTATGCTTCAGCCGGCGACAGCACAGCAGCTTTGGGCGTGGCAGACAATGGCATCGTGAGCCTGGGTGACAGCGGCGTGGCTATTGTTACTTTTGCCAAACCGATTTATGATGGGCCGGGCGCAGATTTTGCGGTATTTGAAAATGGCTTTATCAATCCCGCCAATGATTCAGAATCATATATGGAACTTGCTTTTGTAGAGGTAAGTTCTGATGGCACGAACTACTTCCGGTTCCCGGCATCATCCAATACCCAGGTCAATGTGCAGGCAGGAAACACCACCTACCTGAACGCGAGCAACATCAATAACCTGGCAGGAAAGTACATTGCCATGTATGGCACACCGTTTGACCTGCAGGAGCTGGCAGGAACCATCGGGCTAGACATCAATCATATTACCCATATCCGCATTGTGGATGTAGTAGGGTCTATTTTCGCTAATGCGTCACACGATTTTACGGGCCGCGCAATCAATGACCCCTACCCCACACCATTCCCATCCTGCGGCTTTGACCTGGATGCAGTGGGTGTGATACACAACGTTGAAACCGGAATAAAATCATTAACCGCCAACACAGCAATAAATATATTCCCCAACCCTTCTTCCGAACTGTTTACGGTAGCAGTGGCAACACCATTATCATTAACCGCTGTGCTTACAACCACTACAGGCACTGTACTGCAGCGTAAAGAATTAACGCCGGCAGATAATACCATTCAGGTATCTCAGTATGCCGCCGGAATGTATTACCTGATTTTACAAGACCTATCCGGAAACAAATGGCAACAGGTAATTACAAAACACTGATCACAGTTCTTTGCTGCCTGCTGGCATCGTGCGTCAAAGACAAGCCTGATGACGTAGTGAGGCAAACGCCCTTTTCCGGAAGTAAAATCTATGTAGTGTGTGAAGGCAGGTTTATGAGCGGAGATGCATCGCTGTACACCTACCAGCCTGTGCCTGATAGTGTATTTGGCGACATTTATAAAAGCACTAATAACCAACCGCTGGGTGATGTTTTTCAGAGCATGGTACGTATCGGCGACAAACTATTCCTGTGCATCAACAATTCTGATAAAGTTGTGGTGCTCAATGCATCTGACTGGTCACAGGTGGCGAGTATCCCTATTCCCAAACCGCGTTACATGATGCAGGTAAGTGCATTGAGGGCATTTGTCACATCGGAGTACAGTAGCAAAGTATATGTTATTAACCCACAGTCGCAGTCCGTAACTGACACATTTTCTCTTCCGTCCACCAACACTGAAGGCTTGGGCCTTTACGACAATTACGCCTATATCTGCACCTGGGACACTGCCTGCAATGTGCTGTATAAAGTTGATGCAGGCACAGGCCAGCTTGCTCAGAAAATAACGATTGCCGGCAGTGCGCCAAAAGATGTAATGATGGATAAATACAATCTGCTGTGGGTTTTATCAGGAAACAAACAGCAGGGCAAAAGGGCCATATTTACCCGTATAGACCCATCGTCGGGCAATATAGTGGGCCAGTACCAGTTTCCGGCGGATGCAGATGTGATTAAACCGGTATTCAACACGACAAGAGATACGCTCTATTTTATTGAAATTGACTATAATGGAGGAACAGTTAATAACGGCATCTACCGGATGCCGGTTACCAGCCTTGAATTACCAACACAGCCATTTATTGCCGCAAAGCAATACCAATATTTTTATGCATTGGGCATTGACCCAATCACTGGCAATATCTTTGTCGGCGACCCGAAAGGATTTATACAGAAAGGCAGCGTATTTATTTACCAGCCTGACGGAAAACAGGTTAAGAGTTTCAGTGTGGGTATGGGCCCCGGGCATTTCTATTTTGACGAATGAAAGCCAAACTACATAACGATCATAAGTTCGATGCAAAAACACTTTCGAGTTGTTGCATCAGATTTGTTATGAGCTTAATGGCCAGCCTGCTCGTAGTTTACGGGGTAACAGCTCAGGAAACCAAAGACTCCACCCTGCACGAATTCAAAATAGAGGGCAGGCAAAATGTAACGAACGATGCCAGGGCCAATGTATTTGCTCCGGGCCTGAAAATAACTACGATAGACAGTGCCACCCTGCAACAATACCAGATGCAGAGCATGGCCAGCCTGCTGGCGCAGCAGGTACCGGTGTTTGTCAAGTCATATGGTTTCAATCAACTGGCTACTTTAAATTTCCGGGGTTCATCCGCCGCACAGTCGGCAGTGTTATGGAATGGCATACCCATCCAGAATGCAGCCATGGGCATAGCTGATGTTTCTATGATACCAGTTATGCTGATGAGCAGGGCCAATGTGGTTTACGGCAGCTCTGCTGCATTGTGGAGCAGTGGCAATGTAGGTGGCGCATTGTTGCTGGAGAACGAAGCACCGGTGTTCGGCTTAAGCAAAACCACGCTGGCAGCAAGTGCGGGTGCGGGCAGTTTCGGGCAGTATATGGCAGGTATCAAAACTGAGGTGGTGCGAAGGAAATTCTTTTTTTCTTCAAGCATTTTCGGGCAGGCTGCAGCAAATGATTTCAGGTACACTACACAATCGGGAGCCCACCGCTCCATGCTAAACGACGACTTGCAAAGCTTGTCGCTGATGCTCCATGCTGCCGTGCTGGATACACCCTCCATACTGCTGAATACTTACCTATGGATACAGCAATACAGCCGTGAGGTTCCCCCGGCGCTGTTCGAACCCACCTCATCTAAAAAGCAGAAAGATATGGGACTGCGGTTCCTTACCGACTGGCAGAAACCTCTGGGCAAGGGCACTTACTACGGCAGGCTTGCCATAATTTACGACAAAGCAAATTATACTGACGAAGACGTACACCTGGCCTCTGAAAGCAAAACCCGCAGCGTATTTATTGAAATGGGTTGGCGGAAAAATTTTCGCAATCTGGGGCAGTTGCTGCTATTTGCTCCCTGCCAGTTCTCGTGGATGAGCAATGGTGCAGAAAACGAAGATACAGCGCTACAGCAGCGCGCCGCACTGGTTGCCGCATGGGAGCTGAAAGCACTCCGGCAGCACCTGAACGTATCGGCCAGCGTGCGCGGCGAGATTATTGATAACGAAGAAATACTGCTACCCGGCATCAACGCTTCTTACAGGCTCACCAGTTGGCTGTCAATACGGGCAAATGCGCAACGTACTTACCGTGCACCAACACTGATGGAGCTGTATTCTTTCCCCGGGGGCAACCAGAATCTGAAACCCGAGCAGGGCTGGAACGAAGATGCAGGCTACACCGTTAAGGCTAAAATAGGCCAGCTGGCAGTTTTTCACGGCCTGGCAGTTTTTAACCGCGATATTCACGACTGGATTTACTGGCTGGGTGGTGCTGTATGGACTCCTCACAACATAAGTGAGGTAAACAGCAAGGGCATTGAAACCGAAAACAAACTCACGTACACAATTGGTAAATGGAAAATACATGCGGGTCTTAATACTGCTTATGTTCTGGCTACTACCACCAGCAGCTACATATACAATGACGGAAGTATAGGCAAACAAATACCCTATACACCCCGCTATAACGGCCAGGCAAACTTAGGGCTTGCATGGCAGGGCATAACCCTCACTTACAACCACACCTATACGGGCTACCGCTTCACCACAACCGACGAATCAGCATGGATGCTACCCTACTCCACGTGCAATGTACAGCTTATGTATAATAGGGCAATCAGGAACCACTCCTGCCAGCTCATCGCCTCCTGCAACAATATCTGGAACAAGCAATACCAGCTCGTATATCAGCGCCCCATGCCGGGTATTAACTGGCTTGTGGGGGTAAGGGTGGAGTAATAAAAGCACTTCAAACGCGCAAAAAATCGTATACCGTTCAAAGAAAATGTCAGAGCGGCTTAGCAATTGGAAAAATCCTATAAAAAAAGCCCTCCGCAACAGCGGAAGGCTCAAAATATCTGAATTTGAGTTACCTCAAGGCAACCACCCGTTCTTAATAAAACTTAGACTGCCCGTTGTTGCCGTGGTGGTAAGTAGCCGGGAACTGGCGGTGGGCACAGCTACTCATCTGAAATAAAATAACCAAAAGGGCAATAACTGTTATTATACGTGCTTTCATTGTCTGAACATTTGTTGGGTAAAAATAAAAATAATATGCAATAAATACAACTTTCAGCATCATTAATAAATTCAGGCCTTTTGTTGTTAACCGCATAAACATACAAATTACATCCCGATAGCAATAAGTACAGAATTCCACACTCCTAACTACTATTTCCAAATTCCCCCCCTATTTCCTACACCATCCCCTTCACCAGGTTGCCCAGCTTTTTCAGCGCCTTGTCTGTTTCGTTAGTCCATTGCATGCCATAGCTCAGTCGCATGCAGTTCTGGTATCTGTCCTGTAGCGTAAACATGGTACCTGGCGCAATACTTATCTTGTGTTGCATAGCCTCTTGGTACAGGTGGTAAGTATCAATCTTTTTATCCAGCTCCAGCCACAAAATAAACCCGCCTTGCGGCGTGCTGAGCTTCACACTCTCCGGAAAATATTCACCGATTGCCCTGGTAAACTGCAGGCTGTTCGCATGCAGTGTCTGCCGCAGTTTTCTCAGGTGGTGTTCATACCTG
Organism: Sphingobacteriales bacterium; assembly: GCA_900299255.1. GTDB lineage: Bacteria > Bacteroidota > Bacteroidia > Chitinophagales > Chitinophagaceae > Nemorincola. The sequence continues at coordinate 13,193 of OMJB01000124.1, read as the reverse complement.
CCAGTACTCAGAAAGCTGGCCAGAGCCTGCTGCTGTGCTGTAGCACTGGTTATGCTGTGGTACAATTTCAGTTGCTTTATCTTTTCAAAATACCTGCCTGGTGCCACCCAGCCTACCCTGTAGCCCGGCGCCAGCGTCTTTGAAATGGAACTGCACCAAAGCACATTTCCCTCTTCATCATACGATTTGCACGATCTTGGCCTCGTCTTCCCGAAATACACATCGCCATACAAATCGTCCTCTATAAGTGGTATGCCATGTTTAGCCAGCAGCGTAACTGTTTCCTTCTTCTGCTCATCGGGCATGCAGTACCCCAGCGGATTACTGAAGTTCGTGACCAGAAAAACTGCTTTTACAGAATGATTTCTGATTGCCTTTTTAATATCTGATGGGTCCACACCTGTATCAGGGTCGGTGGGTAGTTCAAGTATCTTCAGCCCAATACTTTGCGCAAAACGCAGTACGCCAAAATACACAGGGCTCTCCACTGCTATGGTATCACCGGGTTTGGTAATGGCCATCAGGCAGTACGCTATCGCATTCATACATCCCGATGTTGTAATAATTTCGGCTGGCTTCAGATGCCCGCCCCAGTTCATTGACCACCTTGCCACCTGCCTCCGCAGTTGTTCGTTACCGTTTATCTGCTCATAAGAAGTACCGTTTGCTGGCAGGTCGCGCAAAGCTTGTATCATTGCCTTGTTCAGCCTGGCCAGCGGCAGCAGGTTGGGCGCAGGCACGCTGAGCGAGAACCGCGTGATACCCGGCATAGAGAAATCATCATATACCTCACCTATGATCGCTTCCACATTTTTTGTTTTCGCTACCTGCACTGGATTGCTCTTTTCAATCTTCCGCGGGAACTTTGATGGATTGAACCGAACATAATATCCCGACTGCGGCCTCGACTCCACCAACCCCTTCCCTTCCAGATGGTAATATGCCTGCAATATAGTACTGACGCTGCTTCCGTGCTCCTTGCTCAGCAGCCGCACAGATGGCAGCTTATCACCAATTTTTAACACCTCATCCATTATCTGATGCTCAAATGTCTCTGCTATCTGCAGATAAAGATGTTCACTTTTACCAGTGCCGCTTTTGTTCATAGAAAAACTGTTATGGTCAAAATTACAGAAATTGTATCTGTTTTGTCCAAAATATTTTCTCACTTTTGCCCTGAAATATGACAAAGCAGACAAAAGCATACCTGGCACTCGTGTTCATCTGCGTTGCATGGGGCACAACCTATCTGGCTATCAGGGTGGGCATACGGCATTATCCAGTGTTCCTGTTTGCGGGCGTCCGTCAGGCTGCCGCTGGAATCATATTAATGATTGGCGCACTCGTTATCAACAAGCAAAAAGACCTGAGTACCCAGAACGTTCTCCGACAGATGCTGATAGGTTTTTTGATGCTCACCATAGGCAATGGGCTGGTAAGCGTGGGTATGAGGTATATATCAACAGGAGTCTCAGCCATGCTCTGTAGCATGATGCCCATTTTCGCTGTGCTGCTCAATCTGTTCTCCTCAAAAAAAGACCATTTCAATAGTATGATCGGAATGGGCCTGTTGCTGGGTACCTGTGGCGTGGGCCTGATATTCAGGCATAATATTGCAGATGTGGCACAACCCTCTTACCTGGGCGGCATCTTCCTTACACTGATTGCCACAGCCAGCTGGGCACTGGGGAGCCTCATTAATAAAAGGCAGAGCGGGCTCACCAACCCTTTTTTCAATTCAGGCCTGCAACTATTGTTCGGCGGCATATTTATGCTGATGATCAGCCCCTTTGCCGACAACTACGCTGGCTTTCAGCCATGGAATACCGAAGGCATACTGGCGCTTATTTATCTCATTACATTCGGATCGGCCATAGCTTATGCCGCATATATGTATGCACTCAGCGTGCTGCCTGTGGGCATAGCAACCATCTATTCATACGTAAATCCACTGATAGCTGTGGTTGCAGGGTACCTGTTCCTTCACGAAGATATTAATATCTATACAGGGCTGGCTTTTATTACGATTGTAGTGAGTGTATTTGTAATTAATAAAGGATACAGGGTACAGCATATAGAAGCATCGCAGAATGAACCAGTCCCCGAAAAGGCATTCCCAGAAGGCCTGCCGGTAGAATAAATATTGTAAACCAACAAAAACAAATTTTATGGAACCAGTCATCTCAATTACCACGCAGGCCGAAAGAAAGGTCACTGACACCAAGTCCCTCCCCTTCGGAAAGATACCAACCGAACATATGTTTGTAGCCGAATATGCCGGAGGCAAATGGCAGAATGCGCAGGTCGTCCCCTTTCACGACCTGACCCTGAGCCCGCTGGCCATGTGCCTGCACTACGGCCAGACCGTTTTTGAAGGCATGAAGGCTTTTATGATGAACGATGGTAAAATCAATGTGTTCCGGATAGACAAACACTATGAGCGATTTTCAAAATCACTGCGTAGAATGTGTATGCCGCATGTACCCAAAAACCTGTTTAGCGATGCCATCACCAGCCTGGTAAAAGTTGATTCAGACTGGGTACCGTCTGACGAAGAAGGGTCATTATATATCCGGCCATTTATGATTGCCACAGAACCACGCATTGGAATCAAGGAATCAGACAACTATTTGTTTATGGTGGTTTGCTCACCGGCTTTCCAGTATTACTCCGAGCCGCTCAGGGTAAGGGTAGAAACAGATTATGTGCGGGCAGCAGAAGGCGGCACCGGAGACACCAAATGCGGCGGCAATTATGGCGGAGCTTTCTTCCCTACACACAAAGCGAAAGAAGATGGCTACGACCAGGTATTGTGGACAGACAGCGTACACCACGAATATATTGAGGAATCTGGTACCATGAACGCTATGTTTGTTATTGACGGCATTCTGATTACACCCGCACTTACGGGCACCATACTGGATGGAGTTACCCGAAACTCCCTGCTCACGGTTGCAAGAGAAAAAGGCATTGCGGTTGAAGAGCGCCGCATTAGCCGTCATGAGCTGGCAGAGGCACTGGAAGACGGTAAGCGTGTAGAAGCATTCGGTGCGGGTACTGCTGCGGTTGTGGCCCCAATAAAAACAATTGCTATTCACCACAAGGAATACAATTGCTACATAGGCGAAGACGCCCTGATGTACCAGCTTAAAAAACACCTCTTTGACATCCGTAAGGGCAACACACCGGATGTGCACGGCTGGAATACTATAATCTGAGCAGCAGTGTCAAAAAATCCGTATTGGCATGGAACACATCTTTGTTGATTTTAAGGGGTACACCATCACTACAGACAAATCGCTGATGAAACCTTCAGAAGTGTTTCATTGGCTTTGTGAAATATCTTACTGGGCCAAGGGCATCCCGGAAGACACTTTCATGCGGTCTTTTGAAAATTCATTTTGTATTGGTGCGCTCAAAAACGGAAGGCAGGTGGGTTTTGGCCGCCTTATCACCGACTACGCGACCTTTGCCTACCTGGCCGATGTGTATGTAGAAGAAACGCACCGAGGCACAGGGCTGGCGTCTAAAATGATGGAACTCTTATTTGATCTGGAATGGGTAAAGAACCTGCGCGGTATCAAACTGGCAACATTGGATGCTCATGCACTTTACCGCAAATTTGGCTTTCACGAACCTAAGTTTCCCGAAAGACTGATGGAGATTTCACGGCCGGGCATTTATACCGCACGGCAGAACAACTCAGAATAATACTTAAACAACTGCATATGCAATATATTGAAAGCGCTACTCGTTTATTCAGGATGTACAATCAGCTGGGAGAGAAAGCCATTGCTCAGATTGACGACAAAGACCTGAGCTGGCAGCAAAACGAAGACAGCAACAGCATCAGCAATATTGTAAAACATCTTTGGGGCAATATGCTCAGCCGGTGGACTGACTTCCTTACCACTGACGGCGAAAAGCCCTGGCGCACGCGTGATGCAGAATTTGAACCTGAGACTTATTCCCGCACTGAGCTGATGAAGAAATGGGAAGAAGGCTGGCAGTGTCTGTTCGATGCCCTCAGCAATATTTCTGATGCCGATCTTGAGAGAATCATATATATCCGTAATGACGGGTTAACGGTGATGGATGCTATCAACCGGCAGATTGCTCACTACTCCTACCACGTAGGGCAGATCGTATATATCTCCAAGCTGCGCAGCCACGCTGCATGGAACTCTCTTTCCATACCCAGAAACATGTCGGGCGACTACAATTCAAAAAAGTTTGAACAGGAAAAAGGACCACGGGATTTCACCGATGAGTGGAGAAGCAAATAATGTAGTAATCCCCTACCTAACCACAGTAAACTTATTATAGTGTCTGCCCTCAGCGCTTTGCACTACACATACATACATGCCGTTAGCCAGCGATAAAACAGGCATAGACGCATGTCCTGCCGAGGCATTTACCGGCAAAGTAATCAGCACCTGCCCAGTCATGCTCAGCACAGTGATCTGAAGGCTTCCCTCATCGATTCCTGCCCAGGAGACATGCAGCATATCATCTGCCGGATTTGGATAAACTCTTATCGAGGCATCTGCGTTTACACTAGCCACCCCTGTGTGGTCAATTACCGGGATATACACTTTCCTTTTGTACAGGTCGCAACCACCCTTGTTGTTCCCTACAACCATGTAGTAGTTGCCATCTCCGTTCACATCACCCACAGCCACCGTGCTGCGCAGCCCATCAAAGCATCCGTAGCTGGAATGCAGGAATACAGAATAGGAAGTATCTATAAATGAATACCTGCTATCCAGCAGGGTATATCTGGCGGTGGTATCACCCGATTGAAAGCCAGTGTATATGTATATCATACCCGATCCGCTGCCCATCAACAGGTACTCAACACCCGTACTGTCAATTTTGCCTATATAGGGCGCACTGTAGCACCCGTTGGTACGGGGCGAATCTGCTTTTGCACCACCCAGCTGGCTATTTATTAGCTTCAGGCTTATTGTGCCCGGCACAGTACTCACGTTCTGGTAGTAAACCAGATAACCTGTGCTGTTGCCACATATCAGGTCTTTTTTGCCATCCCGGTCTATGTCGTAAACAAATGGCGCCGCATGCCCACCCACATTTATTGTGTCTCCATTCATATCTGTGAGCACGGCCAGCTGCAGCACCCAATTTGGAGCCACGGTATCAAAAGCAGCAGCATTCTTGTAGTAAGACAGGGTTCCGTCTGCATGACCTATCAGCATATCTGCCTTACCATCATCATCAATATCACCGAATGCAGGTGCCGCACCACGAAAATTCGCACCCGACAAACCCATAAAATCCGTTGTCTGCAACGTATATGATGGATGCCCGGTGGTACTTGTATTCAGATAATATGATAGTCTGCTCTTGAGCCCACCGCCTGTCTGGTAATATCCATCCGACCCTATAAACAGATCGGGATTACCATCTTTGTTGTAATCAAAAAACATCGGGTAAGACGCAGTACCCAGGTCAATTGTCTTGTCTGTCAGAAAAGTATCGGACTGAAAACGCCAGTCTGGTGTGCCCGGTGTCGAAAAGTTCTTGTAGAACCAGATACACTTATAGTTCTCAGAACCTACACCTGCTGCATTTGGAGCTATCAGCAGATCTTTTTTGCCGTCCTGATCTATGTCTACGTTAAAAGCAGCGGGAAAAGTAGATAACTCAATTTGTTTGCCACCTGCAAACGACTGCCACATGGTATCCTGCATCACCATAGTGTCGTGGCCTGTAGGATTAAATTCCATCCTTCCATTTTTCAGAAAAGTCATTTCGTTAAACGATACACTGCCATCCAGGTAGTCGTAGTCGCCATCCATATCCCAGTCAAACAGGCAGGGCGTATTGCCTGAATGCGTTTTCTTGTCTCCCCCATCCATAGGGCCGGGTCCGGGCCCCAAACGAGAGTTGTCGCAATAGTACGGAATAATGTGTGTGCGGTAAAAACCCTGGTACACCTTACCCCAGCATTCGTCCCTCAGCTCTATGTGTATACTGTCGCACGGGAGATTCAACTCCACACGCCTGTTCATGTACAGGTTCATTTTTCCGCCCGATATATCGTAGCTGATGAAATCCAGATCACCATCGCCATCTACATCCACTATACCAGGTATATCTCCCGGATTGTTAAAAGCATTTACTGTGCCATGCACTATAGGATCATTATTGTAGTACAATGCCGTGTAGAAAACAAAACAAAGCTGGTTTGACGAATTGTAGTAACCCCGGTACACTTCAAATCCCGAATTGCCCTCGTTAAACAAGTCAGGTATACCATCGCAGTTATAATCGGCCAATACCAGATAATCAAATACCGGCGGAAACTTCAGCGCATACTCAGGTGCATATCTGTAGTTAGGATTGCCGGCCGAACCCATATTCACAAATGTGCGCACGCTGTTCCACGGTTCAAACACAACTAAGTCCTGCAAACCATCGTGGTTTATATCGCCCATTGAAAACTGCGGATTGTTAAAGCCGCCGCACCAGGCCAGCGTCTGCTCCTGGCCCCAGGCATACACCTTCAGGGTTGTATCATGCTGGTAAAAAGTAGTTTGTGCCTGCAGTAACAGTGGCAGGCAGCAAAAAAAAGCCGCGACCCCTCTAAACATTTTCATAGGTTTCATTGAAATATAAAGTTACCGAAAATAGCCCTAATCAAAATATATTTTTTCATTAACTGTAGGGTAATAAAACTGGGGGCGTGGTTTTCTGCTGCTGTTAGGCTTCAGTGGCGCCTGCCAGACGTAGCTTTTGCGAAGGAAAGTTGGTTCCAGTCATTCACATAACTTTATTTGGCAAAAACACGGGTCATTGCAAGCCTGCCGGTAGGCAAAGTATGACGCACTCCGCACTCCGCACTTCGCTCACGCTCTCACCTTTGCAACCTCACTCCGTCCCAGTAGCGTCTCCTCCCCCAGCCCCTTTGCGCCCGCCGAAGGACTCTGCGGCCATGAGATATACCAAAGCTGAGATCATCCCCCGGCTCCCCACTTACCGTAGGTGCGCCAAAACCGAGAGCTAGCGGCTGACAACTAATATTACCCTTACTAACAGACATTGATATAAAACTAGTGTATTTAAAGAAAATATAATTATTTTCTTTAAACTGGCCGCGAAGAAAATTTTTAATAAAAACAGACTGCTTGCTAAAAAAATTTGCAGTACTCAGAATTGTTGTTAAATTTGCGCAAAAATCACACAAAAAAATGAAAAAAATCTTCACATTAGCTGTAGCTCTTTTCGTAATGGGTTCAGCAATCGCACAGGACGCTCCTAAAGCGGAAAAGAAAAAAGCTCCAAAGAAAGAAGCAAAAGCATCTGACAAAATGGAAGCTAAAAAAGACGAAGGCAAAAAAGCTGACGGAAAGAAAGCCGACAAGAAAGACGAAGGCAAAAAAGCTGAAGGAAAGAAAAAAGAAGCTAAAAAAGGCGACGACAAGAAAATGGAAGGTAAGAAGTAATTCTTATTGTTTCTATACAATAATAAACCCCGGTACTACCGGGGTTTATTATTTTTATCAAGTCCCACTATTCTGCTAAAAAAACACACAACAACCTCCCCCACTCATCAACTCAACCACCTAACCACTCATCTACTCAACCAATCAACCAATCTCCCCCACCATATCCTTAGGATCCACCCATTCATCAAACTGCTCTGCAGTCAGGTAGCCCAGGTCTATTGCTGTCTGTTTCAGTGTTTTGCCCTGCTTGTGTGCGGTCTGCGCTATCTCAGCAGCTTTGTAATAGCCAATCTTAGTATTCAGTGCAGTTACCAGCATCAGTGAGTTGTTTACATGCTCTTTAATGTTGGCTTCAATAGGCTGCAGCCCTTCAGCACACTTATCGTTAAATGATACGCAACCCTCACCTATCAGGCGCGCGCTGTGCAGGAAGTTGTAGATCATTACCGGCTTAAACACATTGAGCTCAAAATGGCCTGTAGCACCACCAATGCCAATGGCTACGTCATTGCCCATTACCTGTGCAGCAATCATAGTCAGCGCCTCACACTGGGTAGGGTTCACCTTACCCGGCATGATAGATGATCCCGGTTCGTTGTCAGGTATAAACAGTTCGCCAATACCAGAGCGCGGGCCAGAGCTCAGCATCCTGATGTCGTTGGCTATTTTCATCAGGCTCACTGCCACAGTTTTCAGTGCACCATGTGCCTCTACTATTGCATCGTGCGCGGCCAGGCTTTCAAATTTATTTTCAGCAGTCACAAAAGGCAGACCGGTAAGGCCGGCAATATTCTCCGCCACTTTAACCGCATATCCTTTGGGTGTATTGATGCCAGTGCCCACAGCGGTACCGCCAAGAGCCAGCTCGCTCAGGTGTGCCAGCGAATTGTTTATAGCACGCAGCCCATGATCCAGCTGAGATACATAGCCGCTGATCTCCTGCCCCAGCGTAAGCGGAGTAGCATCCATAAAGTGGGTGCGGCCTATCTTCACCACATGCATAAAGTCTTTAGACTTTTGTGCAAGCGTATCGCGCAGTTTCTTAATGCCGGGTATGGTTACATCTACCAGCATCTTGTATGCCGATATGTGCATGGCAGTTGGAAACGTATCGTTTGATGATTGTGACTTATTTACATCGTCATTGGGATGAATGAGCTTCTCCTTGTCTGTAAGCTGGCCACCATTGAGCACATGTGCACGGTAGGCTACTACTTCATTCACATTCATGTTCGATTGTGTGCCGGAGCCTGTCTGCCATACCACCAGCGGAAATTCGCTATCCAGTTTGCCATCCAGTATTTCGTCGCACACCTTGCCTATTATATCTGATTTTTCAGCGGGCAGCACACCCAGCTGGTTATTGGTTATGGCTGCAGCTTTCTTCAGGTATGCAAATGCCCTGATGATCTCCTTGGGCATCCGGTTAATGTCCTGAGCTATTTTGAAGTTCTCAATAGAGCGCTGAGTCTGTGCGCCATAGTAGGCTGTAACAGGGACTTTCACCTCCCCCATTGTGTCTTTTTCTATACGGTATTCCATGCCTTAAGTATTATTGAATTGTTTGGACAACAAAGGTAATAGCAGAAAACCGAAAATGGGATATAAAGAATCTCGCATATGGCACTACAGCCTGAAAGAGATACCCACTGTAACAGGCACAGATAACAGGGCACAGTTCAGCGTTTTCACACTTCCGAAATGGATTGGCGAGATACTGTAGGTAGGACTGATAAGCAGATCGGCATAAAAATGCTCACCCAGCCTGCGCTTGTAGCCCAGCCTGATGCCGTAGGCATCTGTATTAGTCATTTTAAGGCCTGTAGTATCTCTTGAGCCATCCTTGAAGTATTTACCGCCCTTGGGTATGTCGCCATAATAGATGTTGTTGTAATGCACGCCCAGCGTTATGATGTGCTTCTCCTCATCCCCAATAGGTATTACATAGTCTGCAAAAATACCCGCCATAAAAGTGCTGCAAACTGTAACAGTGTTCATTCCGCTTACCTGCACCCCAAGGTCAAATTTCTTTAGTTTCACAAAAGAGATACTGCCATAATACGTTGCAGCAACAGAGTTCTTGATTCCGGCCGATATCTTGTACGGAGCAAGGCCGCCCATTGCCGAGATATCAAACCACTGGGCACCGGCGCAAAATGGCAACAAAAAAGCAAGGAGCAGCAGCGTTCTTTTCATAAAATTCATACGCAAATAAACTCATTTTATAGCATAAATTTATGCATTTTGCATTAAAAATGATTAATTTATGCAAATAACGGGCTTAAACCGCCTGAGCTTGTGCAATACGTTGACGGATGGTTGTTTTCAAAAACTAACCAGAATTGTATTTCCAGGGCACACCAACACAATTGATGGTAGTGCGCATCAGAAATAAGCCCGGTAGTTCAGGTTTTGCAGCTGGCAAATGAGTAACTTTATTGCCGGGTTAGGTTCTTAAACAACTAAAAATTATCTGATGCCATACGCAATAGTAACAGGAGGCACACAGGGTATAGGCAAGGCTATTGCAGAGAAATTGCTCTCTGAAGGATATTCTGTAGCAGTGTGTGCCCGCAATAAAAACAAAATCGCCAGCTTGTCGGCAGAATGGTCTGAAAAATACCCTGAGCGGACATTCCTTGCTGAATGCTGCGACCTGAGCCAAAAGGATGAAGTAAACGCATTTGCAGACAATGTGCTGGCAGTTTTCCCTGCAATAGACCTGCTGGTTAATAATGCGGGCACGTACCTGCCCGGCGAGCTGGCAGATGAACCGGATGGGATGCTGGAAACAATGATTGGCGCAAACCTGTACAGTGCCTATTTTTTGTCGCGCAGAATAATACCCGGCATGAAGGAAAGGAAAAGCGGTCATATCTTCAACATGTGCTCCGTTGCCAGCCTGCGTGCTTATCCACATGGCGGGGCATACAGTATTGCCAAATATGCACTGCTGGGTTTTACAGAAAACCTGAGGGAGGAACTCCGCAACTGGACTATAAAAGTCACTGCAGTTTGCCCCGGTGCCACATTCACTCCATCGTGGGAAGGTTCTGACATTCCCGCTGGCCGTATAATGGAGCCGGAAGACGTTGCAGCAATGGTGTGGGCAGCCAGTAATTTGTCGGCAGCGGCCAATGTGGATACCCTTGTTTTAAGGCCTGTTAAAGGAGACTTATAACGCACTGTTTTAACGTTGTTTTAACCGTGCCCATTCAGCTTTCCTTCTATTTTTGTGAGTAACAAATGGGAGGCAGAATACATATATTAAATCACAACATCATACTTCTGATACTATCGGGAATATGTAACTGCGCATTTGGTCAGAATGTTGTTTTCACCGCTGAGGCCGGCGCCAGCAAGATTGGCGTTAAAAATCAGGTGCAGGTGCAATACACTATCAGAGATGCGCAGGGCCTCCAGTCTATTTCAAGTCCATCAACCAGTGATTTCGTAATTGTTGCCGGACCATACCAGCAGCAAAGCTCAAGTACCAATATTGTTGGTAATAAAATGACCCAGTCGGTAAGTGTATCACTTACTTATGTTTTGCAGCCAAAACATGAGGGCACATTCACTATCCCACCCGTTGTGGCAAAAGATGCTGCAGGGCATACCTATCAATCAAATCCTGTTACCATACAAGTTGTGCCAGGTACAGTAGGCCAGCCACAAAATCGCCGTCAGCGTGCAGACCCATTTGGTGGCCAGGATGATGACATATTGGCGATGATGCAACAAATGCAGCAGGCGCATATGCAGCGCATGCAGCAGATGCAGCAAATGGCACAGCCGCGCCAGCAGCAGGCGCAACCAAACGGGCAGCCACAGCAACAAAAACAAGAAGAGGCTTCTGTCAATCCTGACGAGATAAAAAAAGACCTGTTTATAAAAGTTGTTGCCGACAAAAACAAAGTGCATGTGGGTGAGCAGGTAACAATCAGCTATAAATTGTACTCAAGGCTGGCCATGCAAATGGGTATCTCGAAACTACCCTCTCTAAACGGATTCTGGACTCAGGATTTTGAGATACCCAAGCAGGCGAAACCCGAAGAAGAAATTATTAACGGCAAGAAGTATCAGGTTTTCCTGTTGAAAAAATCAGCACTGTTCCCACAGCAGACTGGTACACTTGAGCTGGACGCTGCAGAAGCCAAAGGAGTTGCCCGTATTGTGCAGCAGGTAAAAAGGAGATTGTCGGATATGATGGATCCGTTTGGCGGCGGCACACTGATGATGAATGATCCGTTCTTCAACAATGCCTACTACAACACAATGGCTTACAAAGATGTAAAAGTGGACATAAAGAGTGATCCGCTTAAAATCAGCGTAACTGCCTTACCTGAAAACGGCAAACCTGCCGATTTTGGAGGTGCTGTTGGTAAATTCACCATATCTGAAAAAATAGACAAACCAGAGCTGACTACTGATGATGTGGCAACGCTAACACTGAACATATCAGGCAGCGGTAACCTTAAGTTATTTGAGGCTCCAAAACTCTCTCTGCCAAACGGACTGAACACCTACGACCCACAGATAACCGACACCGTAACAGGGCGCAGTACCACCATCTCCGGTTCAAAAATTGTCAGTTACGTAATCACACCGCAAATACCCGGTGACTATGTAATACCGGCAATTAAGTTTTCTTACTACAACCCTGCCACAGGCAAGTATGAAACAGAAACCACAGAGCCTATTAAACTCGTGGTAAAACCAGGAAAACATTACACGCCTGCGGCAGCAAAAAATAATGCTCAGCTAAAGGACATTCACGACATTTCGAAACAACCCCTGACCAGGCTTACCCTCAACAGCCGGCCTTTGCTGCTTACTCCGGGATACTGGTCACTGTACGCGCTACCACTGCTGGCGTTTATAGGTCTGGCTGTGTTTAAACGAAGGGAAGAAGAAGAAAGTAAAGACACGGTTTCACTGAAAAGGAAACGTGCAAATAAGATAGCACTCAAAAGGCTGGTAACTGCTAAAATGCTCCTTCAGGAAAACAAAAAAACTGCTTTTTACGAAGAAGTTTCAAAGGCTATCTGGCTCTATCTGAGCGACAAACTGAGTATACCACTTTCTGCCCTTTCCCGTGACACAGCTAAAGAGGCCCTTCTAGCAAGAAAAGTACCGGAAAGCCTGCACAAGAATATTGAAAATGTGATCTGGGAATGTGAAACAGCCTTGTATGCATCGGGAGGATCTGCGCAAATGGAAAGCACTTATAATGAGGCCATTAAAGTAATCAGCGAACTGGAAGAAGTATTTAAAGCATGAGAAATCTGATACTTATACCGGTCTTATTCCTTCTAGGAACACTGAGCTGCTTTGCTGATGCAGATCACAGCTCGATATGGAATAAGGCCAATTCTTTTTATGTTCAGAAGCAATTTGACAGTGCAGCGCTTTATTACGAACAGCTGGCTAAGTTAAAACCTCTTAACGCAGCCGTTTACTTCAATCTGGGCAACACCTATTACCGGCTCAATAAGGTTGGGAGTGCCGTACTTAATTTTGAACGTGCGCTGAAAACAGATCCGGACTATTTTGAAGCTAAAGAGAATCTGGCACTGGCCAAAGAACGAGTTACCGGTCATATCAGGCCTGCAGAGAATATATTTTTTGTTCGCTGGTGGGAAAACCTGACCAGGGCTGACAAAGCCGTTAGTTGGTCGGTTAGTTCGGTGATTGTATTTATCGTTTTTATTGGACTTATATTTT
>OMJB01000123.1 GCA_900299255.1 Sphingobacteriales bacterium | reverse complement strand
GAGGTTTGCGGGCGGAGTGTTCACCAACATCACACACGACCACCTCGACTACCATAAAACATTTGATGAGTATATAAGAGTAAAGAAGAGCTTTTTTGATGGATTGCCCAAAAGCGCATTTGCATTAACTAATGCAGATGATAAGCGGGGAATGGTAATGCTGCAGAATACTATGGCAGAAAAACATACCTACAGCCTGAAAGCACCATCTACAGTGAAAGGTAAAATTCTTGAGAATAATCTGACCGGCCTGATCATGAATGTAGATGGCCATGAGGCCCACTTCAGAATGATAGGAACTTTCAATGCCTATAATTTGCTTGCAGTGTATGGTGCAGCTAAGTTGCTGGGCGAGGACAGTATGACGGTACTTGAGGTGCTAAGCGGATTGCAGGGTGCAGCCGGTAGGTTTGAGACATATATGTCGCCCAAGGAAAAAATACTGGGAATTGTAGACTATGCTCATACCCCAGATGCTTTGCTGAATGTGCTGGCAACAATTAATCAGTTGCGCACACAGGGACAGCAGTTGTTTACAATAGTAGGTTGCGGAGGAGACAGGGACAGAACCAAGCGACCACTCATGGCCCAGGCTGCCTGCGAACACAGCGACAAAGCGATACTTACTTCTGATAATCCGAGGAGTGAAGACCCGGAAGAGATATTGAACGAAATGGAGACAGGGCTGACAGGGCCACAAAAAAGAAAGAGTCTGCGAGTGACAAGCAGAAAGGAGGCGATAAAAGTAGCGGTATCTATGGCGCAGCCGGGAGACGTGGTTTTGGTAGCGGGCAAGGGGCATGAAACTTATCAGGAGATAAAGGGCATTAAGCATCATTTTGATGATAAAGAAGTATTAACAGAAGCATTTGAAACATTAAATAAATAGAGTCTTACATGCTGTACTATTTGTTCACATACCTGCGCGATACCTTCCACCTGGCCGGTGCAGGAGTGTTCAATTTTATCACGTTCAGGGTAGCTATGGCGATCATATTGTCGTTGGTTATCTCCATGCTAATGGGTAAGAGACTTATTGCTTTTTTGCAGCGCAAACAAATTGGTGAGACAGTTAGAGATCTCGGTCTGCAGGGAGAGGTCCAGAAAAGAGGAACACCTACTATGGGTGGACTGATCATCATAGCCGCTATTCTTATCCCCACATTACTGTTCGCCAGAATTCTGAATGTGTACATAGTGCTGATGCTGGTATCAACAGTGTGGCTGGGTATGGTTGGATTTTTGGACGACTATATTAAGGTATTCAAGAAGAATAAAGAAGGCTTGGCAGGCCGTTTCAAAATAATGGGCCAAGTAGGGTTGGGAATTATAGTGGGCCTTACCATGTACTACAACAACCACGTAGTAATCAGCAGGGAAGTTACAGGGGGGAAAAGCGGTGTATATAATGCGGCGGAGAAACTGGAGGCAGGTGAATTTACGCGTAAAGATGAAACCGGAAAGGTTCAGCAATATGTAAATGTAAGAACTGCGACAACCACGATACCCTTTGTAAAAACACATGAATTTAGGTACGAGAAGATAGCCGCTCTTTTTGGTGAAAAATATGTGGATGTAACCACACCAATAATTTATATCCTGTTTGTGATCTTTATTATCGTTGCCGTATCCAACGGTGCTAATATTACTGATGGAGTAGATGGCCTGGCAACCGGTGTCTCTGCGATAATTGGTGTTTGCCTCGGTGTATTTGCATATGTATCCGGTAACTATCTGTTTGCAGGATATCTGAACATAATGGACATACCCAATCTGGGTGAGTTGTCTATATTCATTGGTGCTTTTATAGGAGCCTGTGTAGGGTTTCTCTGGTATAATGCCTATCCGGCGCAGGTGTTTATGGGCGATACAGGAAGCCTTGCATTGGGTGGCATCATAGCATCTCTGGCTATCATTGTGCGCAAGGAATTGCTGATACCTATTATCTGCGGGATATTTCTTGTTGAGAATTTATCAGTTATGATTCAGGTATCGTATTTCAAGCATACAAAGAAGAAATATGGTGAAGGCAGGCGTATTTTTCTGATGTCGCCCTTGCACCATCATTATCAGAAGCTGGGGTACCACGAATCTAAAATTGTAACCAGGTTCTGGATTATTGGAATATTGCTGGCAATATTAAGTATAGTGACATTAAAACTGCAATAGTGGGGACAAACGCAAAACGGCTCGTAATACTGGGTGCTGCGGAAAGCGGTGTTGGCGCTGCATTGCTTGGTAAGCAGCAGGGTTGGGAAGTGTTTGTGAGCGACGGCGGAAAGATCAAAGAAGAGTATAAAGAAATGCTGAATGCAGGCGGGATAGCATATGAAGAAGGACAGCATACAATAGACAAAGTGATGAATGCCTTGTGCGTTGTAAAAAGCCCGGGAATAAGTGAGAAAGTAGCAATAGTGAAAAAAATACGAGAGGCTGGAATAGAAGTGTGCAGCGAGATTGAATTTGGATACAGGTACAAAGGTGACAGCAAGATAATAGCAATTACGGGGAGTAACGGCAAGAGCACAACGACAAAGCTTACCTACCACATACTTAAGGAGGCTGATTACGATGTGGCAATGGTAGGAAATATTGGTTACAGCTTTGCCAGGCAAATTGCAGAAAAGCCCTGTAAATGGTATGTGATGGAGGTCAGCAGCTTTCAGCTGGATGACATAAAAGACTTTAAACCGGATGTGGCAGTGCTGTTAAATATTACACCCGACCATCTGGACAGGTATGACTACAAATTTGAAAATTATGTTGCATCTAAATTTTTGATAATAAAGAACCAAAATAAGAATGACCACTTTGTGGTTAATAAAGACGATAAAGCAATTCATGACTACATCACTAAACATTCTATTCACGCACAAACAATATACTTTACGATGAGCGATAATAACATTGGGAACGAAGGCGGCCAGATCAGCGGGGATCATCTGAATATACTGTACAACGGGGAAAACCTGAACATGTCTATACATGATCTGGCTATTAAGGGCAAACACAATCAATACAATTCTATGGCGGCAGGGATATCAGCCCGGATTGCGGGTGTAAGGAAAGAAAAGATCAGGGAGAGTTTCCTTGGTTTTGAAGGATTGGAACACAGGCTCGAGTATATAGCCACCATAAGAGGCGTAGAGTATATAAATGACAGCAAGGCAACCAATGTAAACTCGGTGTGGTATGCACTGGAGAGTATGAAAAAGCCTGTGGTGCTTATACTGGGCGGGCAGGATAAAGGCAATAACTACGGGGAGATACTGGATCTGGTAAAGGAAAAAGTTAAAGCAATAGTATGCATGGGGCTGGATAATAAACCAATTCACGATGCATTTGACGGCGTAGTAGAAACAATAGTAGATACAAACAATGCAAAAGATGCAGTTCTGGCATCATATGCAGTGGCTGAGAGCGGTGATGTAGTGCTGCTGGCACCTGCATGCGCCAGCTTTGATGTGTTTAAAAATTTTGAAGACAGGGGCAGGCAGTTTAAGGAAGCTGTACGTAATCTGTAAACAATAAGTACAATGGCAGAAGGAATGAAGCAATTACTGAACAGGACTAAAGGCGACCATGTAATATGGGGCGTTGTGCTGGTGCTTTCATTCATCAGCATGCTGGCCGTTTACAGCTCAACCGGATCACTGGCCTACAGAATGGAGAAAAATGCCAGCTATTATATGATCAAGCAGGTGATGGTTCTGGCGCTGGGATTGCTTATTATTTATTGGGTACACAGAATTAACTATGCAAAATTTGCGAAAGTAGCGGTGATACTTTATCTGTTGAGCCTGCCATTGTTGGTGTATACTTTGTTTTTTGGTACCAGCCTCAACGAAGGTTCAAGGTGGATCAGGCTACCAGTTATCAATCTCACTTTTCAGACGTCAGACCTGGCAAAACTGGCATTATTTATGTTTCTGGCCCGCTCGCTGAGCATCAAACAAGCCGACATAAAAGACCTGCGCAAGGGTTTTGTTCCTGTTTTGTTGCCTGTTCTGTTCACCTGTGCGCTGATTGCGCCTGCAAACCTTTCCACGGCGTTGATGCTGGGTGCTACCTGTAGCATTCTTTTCTTCATAGGCAGGGTGCGGGTGGTGCATCTGTTACTACTGGTGGTAGTGGGCTTTATAGGTCTATCGGTGCTGTTCACTGTTTCTAAACTGACGGGGTTTGGCCGAGCCAATACCTGGGAACAGCGCATACATGATTTTTTTGGCGGTAAAAAGAAAGAAGGAAAGCAGGAAGATGTATACCAGGTGCAGCAGGCAAAAATTGCCATAGCAAATGGCGGTGTAACCGGGAGAGGCCCGGGTAGAAGCCAGCAGAAGAATTTTCTGCCTCATCCTTACTCCGATTTTATTTTCTCCATTATTATTGAAGAATATGGGCTGATTGGGGGAAGTGTTGTTGTAATGCTGTATTTACTGTTTCTGTGGCGAAGCATAGTTATATTCAGGCGGTGCCCTTTCGCCTTCGGCGCATTTCTGGCGGTTGGGTTAAGTATCACACTGGTCTTTCAGGCCATGCTGAATATGGCTGTAAATGTGCATCTGGTACCGGTTACCGGGCTTACGCTTCCGATGGTCAGCATGGGTGGGTCTTCAATCTGGTTTACCAGTATTGCAATAGGTATCATACTCAGCGTGAGCAAGTATGTGGATGAGATGGAGGGAGAGAAGAAAAATTCAGCAAAGAATATGGAAAAACCGGCAGAGGCTGCACAGAATGTGGCTGACGCCGATACAGAAGTTGAGCAAGTAAAAACAACCAGAGTAAGAAAAAACAAACAAACAGGTGATGCCGGTCCAATACCGGCAATATAGATCATGAGTGAATTACGCGTAATAATAGCAGGAGGCGGTACCGGGGGGCATATATTCCCCGCGCTGGCTGTTGCGCATGCATTACTGAGATTAAGGCCTGATACGCAGCTGTTGTTTGTAGGTGCGAATGGGAGAATGGAAATGGAGAAAATTCCTCAGGAAGGATTTAAAATAATCGGTTTGGATATTGCGGGGTTTGACCGCAGTAACGTGTTGAAAAATGTTTCATTGCCCTATAAATTGTTAATGACGAGAATCGAGTCGCGCAGAATCATAAAGGAGTTTAATCCGGCAGCAATTGTTGGAGTGGGTGGTTATGCAAGTTTCCCGGTATTGTCAGCGGGGCAGGCAATGAATATACCTACGCTCATACAGGAGCAGAATTCTTTCGCAGGCAAGAGCAATAAAATATTATCGAGAAAGGCGCGGGCAATATGTGTAGGGTATGACGGCATGGAGCGGTTTTTTCCAAAAGATAAAATTGTGTTGACAGGGAATCCGGTGAGGAAGAGTATTTCGGATATGTCCAGAACTAGTGATGAGGGTAAGGCATGGTTTGGCTTACTTAACAGGGGAACGACAATACTCGTGGTAGGGGGCAGCCTGGGGGCAAAATCTATCAACGAAAGCGTGGATGCTTTTCTGGATGAGATCATGAAAGAAGATGTGAACATCATCTGGCAAACGGGCAAGCTATACTATGAGCAGGCCAGAAGAAGAGGGGCAGATTATAGGAACAGGGTAAAGGTATTTGATTTTATCAGAGAGATGGACTATGCTTATGCTGCAGCTGATATTGTGATTTCAAGAGCCGGGGCACTGGCGATAGCGGAACTGTGTATTGCTGCGAAGCCGGTAATATTTGTTCCTTATCCGCACGCGGCAGAAGATCATCAGGCCAGTAATGCTGCCTCACTGGTTAAACACGGTGCGGCTGTTTTGGTTAAAGACAGGCAAGTACAAACCGAACTGCTGTCTGAGCTGAAAACTTTATTGAACGATAACGACAAACAAAAATCTATGTCGGATAATCTGAGTGCTTTGGCAATCAGGGATGCTGACGATAGGATTGCAAAAAAAATTATAGAAATAGCAGGCGTTTAAAATGAATGTAAGGGAAATAAACAGGGTGTATTTTATAGGTATCGGTGGCATCGGTATGAGTGCGCTGGCCCGTTTTTTCCATGAGAGCGGAGCGGTGGTGAGCGGGTATGACCGTACTGAAACTGACCTTACGCGCCAGCTCATGTCGGAAGGTATTAATATACATTTCACCGATGATGCCGGACTTGCCGATAAGCAGGCACAGCTGGTGATATACACGCCTGCTATCCCTAAAGATCATGCTGAGCTGAACTGGTTTACTGACAACCATTTTCCGGTATATAAGCGCAGTGATGTTTTGCAGTCTATCACGCAGTCTATGTTTGCGGTTACGGTTGCAGGTACTCATGGCAAAACAACAATTTCTACCATGACGGCATACCTGCTCAGGGAAACAGGCTATGGGTGCAATGCTTTCCTTGGCGGTATTTCTGTGAATTATGGCAAGAATTACTGGAGCAGTAAAAAAGATACTGCTGTTATTGAGGCAGACGAATACGACAGAAGCTTTTTGAAGCTGTCACCCGATATCGCAGTTCTTACAGCAATAGACCCTGATCATCTGGATATATACGGAACCGCTGAAGAAATGGAGGCCGCATTTATACAATACACAAAGAATATAAAACTAGGCGGTACTTTGCTGGTGAAGCACGGGTTGCACAGGCAGAATGACCTTAAAGGCTCCATAACGTTAACCTACAGCCTGCAGAACGATGCGGCAGATGTGTATGGAGAAAACATCAAAGTGAAAGATGGCGGCTATGTTTTTGATGTGTATGGAGAAGGCTGGAAATTAGAAAATGTGGAGTTGCATCTGGGTGGAATGCATAATGTTGAAAACGCTGTTGCAGCTATTGCTATTACAGAATTGCTGGGCATAGACGGTGAAAAAGTAAAAACAGCACTGGCCGGTTTCAGGGGCATCAGGCGCCGGTTTGAATATGTTGTCAAGAATGACAGTTTTGTATACATAGATGACTATGCCCACCATCCTGAGGAATTGGCGTCTCTGATAAAGAGTGCAAAACATTTGTTTAAAGGGCGCAGATGCGTGGTTTGTTTTCAGCCGCACCTGTTCAGCCGTACCCGAGATCTGGCAGAAGGATTCGCAGCCAGCCTTGATCTGGCAGACGAGGTAATACTGTTAGACATATACCCTGCAAGAGAATTACCGATGGCGGGGGTTACTTCTCTTACAATCGCTGAAAAAATGGCGAATCCTGCACATACAATATTGTCAAAAGAAGGTTTGCTGGAATACATTAAGACGGCTAAACCGGAATTGTTTATAACAGCAGGCGCGGGTGATATTGATAAACTTGTTCAACCAATAAAAGAGATACTGCAATCGTAATAATGGCAGCTAAACGCAAAATATCAGTTCGTAAAATAATACAGGTAGTGCTCACTGTGATAGTGACTGTCAGCTGCGTTATACTGATGGCCAGTGCGTCGAAAATAGATGATGCAAAGGTGGTTAAGAATGTTGTAGTTCATTATAACAATTGCAAAAAGTACCACTCCGTGGAGGAGAAAGAAATTATGAACCTTGCTGTTTACAGCAGAAACATAGATATATGGCATGAACCCATCTCAAAACTGGACATAAATGCGATGGAGCAGATGATTATGTCCGACCCATGGATTGCCAGCGCGCAGGTGTTTGTAGACAATGCAAGAGTGCTGCATATGTACGTAACCCAGCGCATACCGGTGGCAAGGGTGTTTCAGTCCGATTCAAGGAGTTATTACCTGGATACAACCATGAGTATTATGCCACTGTCTAAAAATTACAACTACTACACACCCGTGTTTACGAATGTACCAGAGCTGAAGAATGACAGCACAAGCTGGTCGCTGAGAAGTGATATTATATCAATAGTGCGCACCATACAGGCCGACAGTTTCTGGTCTGCACAGATTTCGCAGATAATTGTTGATTCCCCGGGTATGTATGAGATTGTACCTGTAATAGGTGATCAGAGAATTATTGTCGGTAATGTAGAAGGACTGAAGCAGAAGTTAAATAATCTGTTTGTTTTTTACAAAAATGTACTCAACCGTATTGGCTGGGACAGGTATCAGGTGCTGGATGTCAGGTTTGATGGCCAGGTAGTAGCTTCCCCTTCCCTGCCTTATACAGGGCCGGTGGACAAAGCTGTAACCAATATGAACTGGATCAACAGCATTGTGGAAACAGAAGCAAAGAACGATTCAAAAGACTCGCTCATTGGTACAGGCGGAAAAGGTGTGCAGCAAGAAAATGGCAATGGGAAAAAGCAGGAAGATAAAGCAGTAATATCTGGCGATAAAAACAAAAAGCAAACAAAGTAGTTACAATAGAATCAAATAACAAAGTTTAAAAACAAGTATTAAACCTCTGAAAAATGAGCAGCAAAGAACAACCAGTAATCGTAGGCCTGGATATAGGTACCACAAAAGTGGTGGCTATTGCCGGCAGGAAAAACGAGTTCGGCAAAGTGGAAATACTCGGTTTAGGCCGTGCAGATTCTGCGGGTGTCAGCCATGGCGTTGTCATGAATATTGAGCAGTGTATCCGCTCGATAGAACTGGCCATAGAAAGATGCCTGCTGTCTAACCCCAATCTGGAGATTAAGGAAGTATATGTTGGCATAGCTGGCCAGCACATCAAAAGCCTTCAGACCCGCGGCGACCGTGTAAGGACAAATGTTGAACTGGAAATCAGTAAAGAAGACATAGACCTGCTTGTAAGGGATCAATACCGGACATATATCCCCACAGGCGATCAGATTATTGATATCATTCCGCAAGATTTTACGGTTGACAGTACGCCGTATGTAGTTGATCCAATTGGCATGAGCGGTGTAAAAATTGGTGCGAATTTCCATATCATTACCGGTGACCGCAACGCTATCAGAAACATCAAGAGGTGCGTTGATAAATCTCACCTGGCAACACGGGACCTAGTACTTCAGCCACTGGCTTCGGCTGCAGCTGTGATGAATGACGAAGACCTGGAAGCAGGTGTAGCGATAGTGGACATTGGCGGTGGCACTACAGATATGGCAGTATTTTTCGACGGAATATTGAAACATACTGCGGTGATACCTTACGCAGGTGTGAACATAACCAACGACATCAGGAACGGGCTTGGTGTATTGCGTACACAGGCCGAACAAATGAAAGTGCAGTTTGGTACAGCCCTTGCTGAAGAAGCAAACGGAAATGCCTTTATTACCATTCCGGGGCTTCGGGGGCTTCCGCACAAAGAAATATCTGTAAAGAACCTGGCACATATCATTCAGGCAAGAATGCAGGAGATTCTTGACTATGTGGTTTACCACCTCAAACAGATAGGCCTGGACAAGAGATTATACGGTGGTATAATTCTCACAGGTGGTGGTGCCCAGTTAAAACATGTTACTCAGCTTACTGAGTTTGTAACTGGGCTTGGTGCCCGCATTGGCTATCCTAACGAACACCTGGCGGGCGGCGACAAAGAGGCAATGATGAACCCGATGTACTCTACCTGCATTGGCCTGATATTGCGCGGGTACCATGATTTCGAAAATGGTAAAATGCGTTTTGCCGGTGAAGGAGGAAATTACATGCATATCCCTATGGATGAGTTGAAAATAGAGGCAGAGGCTATAACAGAAATTCCTGAACCGCAGATGACGGAAGAAGATGTAATGGAGGAAAGGCTCGAAGCGAATAAGCAAAAAGCCAGAAAACGCAACGAAAATGTGAAACGCCTGTTTGATGGCCTTAGGGGCAAATTTATGAAGATGTTTGAAGATGTAGAAGACCATGAAATAGAATAACCAATCAACTAACTACACTTAAAATAACAACTAACCAATTAATTCACTAACTTCTAATTAACACTATATGATTCACTTCGAAATTCCAAAAAACCAATCGTCCATTCTGAAAGTAATAGGTGTAGGCGGCGGCGGAAGCAATGCAGTTAACTACATGCATAACCTCGGTATTGAGGGTGTTGACTTTGTTGTGTGCAACACAGATTCTCAGGCGCTTGCCCTGAGCCCTGTAGCCAACAAAATTCAACTGGGGCCGCACCTTACCCAGGGGCTGGGCGCGGGTGCAAATCCTGAAATCGGAAAGCAGTCGTGCGAAGAGAGCCTGGAAGATATTTCCAAGATTCTGAAAGTAAATACCCGTATGGCTTTTATCACAGCCGGTATGGGCGGTGGTACTGGTACAGGCGGAGCTCCAGTGGTTTCCAAGATCTGCCGCGACCTGGGTATACTTACTGTAGGTATTGTAACTACGCCGTTTACCTATGAGGGTAGGAAGCGTATGAAGCAGGCTCAGGAAGGTATTGATAAAATGCGTGACCATGTAGATACCATCCTGATTATTTCCAACGATAAGCTACGCCAGCAATTCGGCAATCTCCCTTTTACACAGGCTTTTGCCAAAGCTGATGATATTCTTGCCACAGCTGCCAAATGTATCACCGATGTGATCACATCTACCGGTCAGATCAACGTTGACTTTGCTGACGTATGTACAGTAATGAAGAACGGAGGAGTTGCTATCCTGGGCAGTGCAAAAGCAGCCGGTGAAAACAGGGCACTGGTAGCGGTTGAAGAAGCACTTAACTCTCCGTTGCTGAATGACAGCGATATCCGAGGAGCCAAATGGCTGCTACTTAATATCACTTCAGCGGCAGGGGAGCATGAGCATACTATGGACGAGGCGGAAGCCATTCAGGCTTATGTGCAGCAGCAGGCAGGTGATAACTGTGACGTAATACTTGGTATGGGCCACGATCCAAACCTGACGGAGAGTATTGCTGTAACAGTTATTGCTACGGGCTTCAATCATAAAGATATCAAACTTGAATATCCGGCAAAGAACAACGAACCGGAAAAAATAGTTGTAAAACTTGGCGAAATGAACACCCCGGCTGAAATACACCTTACTGAACCTAAGCCGTATGTGCAGCCTGAGAATATGGCCCCGGTTTTGGTAGAGGAGGCTCCGGTTGTAAATAACGCATGGGACTTCAGGCCGGCGGAAGCGTTTGCACATATTCACCACGAAGAGGCAGTGCAGCCTGCTGAGGAGCCAGTAATGGCTGAGCAGGTAACTGAAACTATTCACATGTATATTAAAGAAGAGCCAAAGCAGGAAGAAATACCTATGCAGGCATTTGTGAAGGCTGAAGAAACTCCGGAGCCGGTTATGAAAATCGGCGAGCGAATTCTAACCGCTGACGAGATAGAAGAAAAAAGAAGGTTTGAAGAGCAAAAAAGGGCGCTGGAAGACCGCGCTGAGCGTTTGCGCAGGATGAGCTTTAATATAAAAGGGACAGAAAGTAGCGATGAAATGGAAGCTGTTCCGGCTTATATGCGTAAAAATATGAAACTCGATAACCAGGTGGCGTCGTCTGACAGTTATTACAGCGGTTATGCAGTAGGCGTTAACGACAGCCAGGAACCAAAAGCGGCGATACAGACTATTAATACCTTTTTAGACGGCAAACGCCCTGATTGATTTTTTTCTGCTTTGTTTATTTGAATTCATGGCTCCCGTTGTCTAACGGGAGCTTTTTATATTCTTTAACTTTTAGAAATAAAAT
>OMJB01000122.1 GCA_900299255.1 Sphingobacteriales bacterium | reverse complement strand
TTAGTTCCAGTGCCATATCCAGGCGGTCTTCTTCGCACAGCGAGCTGCCGATGTGTCCACCCTCTGCTTTAAAAAAGGTGTAGGCCATGCCGCCGCCTATGATAATGTCGGTAGCTTTTTCCAGCAGGTTTTCTATGATCAGTATCTTGTCTGATACCTTGGCGCCGCCAATGATGGCAGTAAATGGTTTTTTATTGTTATGCAATACGTTTTCTGCTGCAGTCACTTCGCCTTCCATGCAAAGCCCAAACATTTTCTTATCGCCGGGGAAAAACTGAGCAATGATGGCTGTTGATGCGTGAGCCCTGTGGGCAGTGCCAAATGCATCGTTTACATATACGTCGCCCATTTTGGCAAGCTTTGAGGCAAAATCAACATCACCTTTTTCCTCCTGCTTGTAGTACCGAAGGTTTTCGAGCAGCAGTACCTGGCCGGGCTGCAGCGCAGCAGCTTTACCGGCAGCATCATCACTGATACAGTCTTCGGCAAACTGCACATCTGTGCCCAGCATGCCTGACAGATGGGCGGCAACCGGCTTCAAAGTAAAATCGGCCAGGGTAAGATGTGGTTTCTTTTCTATATCCTTGAGCGGTCGGCCCCAGTGGCTCATCAGCACCACACAACCACCATCTGCCAGAACCTTTTTAATAGTGGGCAGTGCAACACGTATGCGGGTATCGTCGGTAATTACACCGTTTTTAATCGGTACATTAAAGTCTACGCGTATCAGCGCTTTCTGACCGGCGAAATTGTGAGAAGAGAACGAAGCCATATATGATAAATGTTGTTTTTTGTGCGTGAATATTCCGGTATAAAACCGGGTGGCGAAATTACAGAACTTATTGAAAGTAAGTAGCTGCCGGCATCTGGAAAGTTTCATTACTTTGCACAGGCAGGTGGCAAAAATAGGCGGGAAATAAATTTATTGTTTTGGTGATTTTCTGTTTTTTACTGTATCTTTGCCATCCGAAAAAATTTATTGTTAACGAAAAATAATTTCTATTATTATGTCGGTAAAAATTCGACTCCAGAGACATGGGTCTAAGAAGCGCCCGTTTTATTTCATCGTAGTGGCCAGCACAACTGCTCCCCGTGATGGTAAATTCATTGAGAAATTAGGAACCTACAATCCACTGACTGTACCAGCAACTGTACGTATCAGCCGTGAGCGTTCGTTACATTGGCTGGATAAAGGTGCACAGCCTACCAATACCTGCCGCAGAATCCTTTCTTTCAAAGGTGTATTGTTTATGAAGCACCTCATGCGTGGTGTATCGCTTGGTCTGTTTGACGAGGCTACAGCCATGGAGAAATTTGAAAAGTGGAACGGCGAACATGAGGCTCTGGTAGCCCGCCGCGAAGAAACGCACCGCAAACATAAGAGCGAAAAACGCCACGAAACTATGCGTGAGTCTGTGCGTAAAATAGAAGAAAAGAATGCAGCAAGAGCAGCGCAGATAGCTGAAGCTGAAGCAGACAGCAACGAAGCTGATGCGGAAACTGAAGCACCTGCAGCAGAAGCATAAGAACTTACCGTAAGGTAAAACAGGAAAAGGATATCGATAGATATCCTTTTTTGTTGCCCATACACCGGGTATCGCCCGGCTCCACTGCACTCCGGTGTTTATTTGACTGATTTATTGTAACTTGTCTTTTTAAAGTTAAAAGACAACAGCGGCCGCATAGATTGAAGCAACAATATCTGCGAAAGCTGCGTTATATGACTAGTATGATCAGAACCTCTTACTTTACCGGAAACTTTTTTGCGTTTGTTATTTTATTTGCGCTTGCCGGGTTCAGCTCGGCAGCGCAGGTTGTCGCGGGCCCGCCTGTAATCTATCTGAAGAGTGGCGCCATCAGGGCTGAGGCAAATGCCTCGGCCTGGCTGGATAGCTTCGCGGCTCACAACGATGGTACCCCTGCACAGGTGCTGCTCAGCTTCAATAAACTGCCATCGCAGGAAGATAAGGAGGCCCTGAGAAAAGGTGGCGTCACACTGATCGACTACCTTCCTGATAATACTTTTTCTTCCATTGTTCAGCCTGGTTTTGTGAAAGAGGTGGTGCTTGCCTTTCAGCTGGCAGGGATAACCAATGCCCGTGCTGAGTGGAAATCAAATGATTTTGTCTGGAGCGGGCTGGCCGCACAGAAGGGAAATACGGAGGTGCTGGTATCTTTTGCCAGGTACCTCACCAGAACAGAGATAGCAGATTTTGTGGGTAAAATGGGCGGCACCATCAACGCCGGACCGCTGGAAAAATATGGAATGTACAAGGTTGCTATCAGTGCGGCAAGGGTAAGGTCACTGGCTCAATGGTATGGTGTTACCTACATCAGCCCGGTTACCGATATTGCTCCACTTGATCAGGAATCAATACCGGTTGTAAAGGGTAATGTCGCTATGACTTCCCCGCTCTATGGTGGTTACGGCTTGCTGGGAGATAGTGTTACAGTAGGGGTGGGAGATAACTGCTCAGGTATTTACCATGCCGATATCAAAGACAGGATAAGGAACTTTAATCCTGCGCCTAAGTCCAGCCACGGGTCGCATGTAAACGGAATAGTAGCCGGAGCGGGCAATGTGGATCCGTTTGCTATTGGTATGGCACCTCATTCTGCGCTCATTGATTTTCTGTACGACCTGATACTGCCGGCCACCGGCCCTATGTATGAGGACTACAACATGACCATTACGAACAACTCCTATACAATATCCGAATCCAACTGCGCCTACTGCGGCACCTACGATGCGTATTCCAACTTTGTAGATACGCTTACTGCACAGTATCCCGATGTGGTGCATGTATTTGCATCAGGCAATGATGGAGGTATGAACTGTGCACCTTTTATGCAGGGATTTGCCACTATAGGGGGCGGATACCAACCGGCGAAGAACAATATTGTAGTTGGCAGCATTCTTGATGGTTTTCTGCAGGCACCTGATGAGTCCAGGGGGCCTATGAAGGATGGCAGGCTAAAGCCGGAGATAGTAGCGGTAGGCGTGGTTGCATATGCGCCAATAGCTGATGATGAATATATGTGGGCAGCTGGCACAAGTATGGCTTCGCCTCAGGTAGCAGGCGGACTCGCACAGCTCACTCAGCGGTATAAACAACTCAACGGCGGTGCCCAGCCCAAGGCTGATGTGCTCAAAACTATTTTACTGAACGGGGCTATGGATCTGGGCAATCCCGGTCCTGATTTTAGCTACGGATTTGGTGTGATGGATATCTACCGGTCGCTGCAAATGCTGGATAATAATCGTTACCTGACCAATAATATTGCCAACGGAGATTCGCAGGCCACTACTATTGTGGTGCCGCCTAATACCGGATTGTTGAAAGTAATGTTGTGCTGGCCTGATGTACCGGCAAATCCGGCGGCATCGAAGGCGCTGGTCAATGACCTCGACCTTTCTGTAATAGACCCTACAGGCGGTAAGCACCTGCCGTTGATACTAGATCCCGCACCTGGCAATGTAAATAATCTGGCTGTGGAGGGTGCAGATCATCTGAACAATACAGAGCAGGTAACCATCAGTAACCCTGTGGCCGGCTCCTACACTATAAAAACAAAGGGGTACAGCGTACCTAAAGGGCCGCAGCGTTATATCATAGCCTACGATTTTGTGCCCAAGGCCCTGCATCTTACCTATCCGCTGGGCGGCGAGCGGCTGGGCAATTATACCACTCCGTTCGACACCATTCGTGTTTGCTGGGATGCGGTCAGCGATGGCAACACCTTCAAGGTAGAGCTCTCAACTGACAATGGTGCAAGCTGGTCGGTACTTTCGTCATCAGTGCCAGCTGGTGAGCGCCATTTTGGTTTTATAGGTGGTGGCATTAATTCAGGTAAGTGTATGATACGGCTTTCCAGAAATGGAACAGCCGAAGTGGCCACTTCGGGCAGTTTCAGTATCAGCACCCAGCCGGTGGCTGTGCTGGATACGGCTCAGTGCCCGGGTTATATCAATATCCACTGGGCTCCGGTACCCAATGCAACATCTTATTACATGCTGTGCAAGAAAGGGTTCTATATGCAGGTGGTAGACTCTGTTACCGATACGGCATATTCATTCAGAAATATGTCGCTCGCCGAGAAATCCTATGTATCAGTACAGCCGGTTATAGACGGTAAGCCTGCGTTCAGAAGCCTTGCACTGATTACACAGGCCAACACAGGCAACTGCACCAGGCCTGTTTCAAACGGCGACCTGATGGCTGAGAAACTGGTGTCAGCCAATGCCGGAAGGGCTTTATCCAAATCTGCATTTACAGCAAGCTCCATTGTAAAAGTGAGGCTCAGAAATTTGTACAACACGGCCTGTAGTAATTATACTGTATCGTACAGAGTAGATGCCGGTGCATGGCAATCTATTGCCGCCTCAGCAGGTATTTCGGCAGCCGGCTTTATTGATTACAGCCTTATTGGCGTGCCAATAGCGCCTGCCGGTGCGCATAATGTTACGGTAGTAGTTACCAACAACGCTCAAACTGATCCCAACCGGGCCAACGATACTACTGTATTTACCATCACCAGCCTCCCCAATGCACCCGTTGACCTCACCACGCCGTTCGCAGATGGTTTTGAATCCATGGGCGTAGTAACCGCGGTGCGTGATTCAATGGGCGTGTCACCTGATGGACACTGGGATTTTTCCACCATAGCGCCTACCGGCCGGCTCAGAACCTACCTCGACAATCAGCTGAACATTACCGGCAGCCGCTCCATCAATCTTGATGCCAGTCAGGTAACTTCCGGGGGTACACTGAATTCATTCACTGGTACATTTAATCTCAGCGGCTACGATACCGGTACAGCTGAGATCAGGGTTGATTTTGACTATGTGCTGCATGGAATACCGCCCTCAGCCATAGGTAATTCAGTTACGGTGAGAGCTTACGATACACTGCTTTGGAACCCTGTATACAGCTATGACCGTACAGCATATCCCGGTACACTTGCACATGTGCGGTCGTTGTCGCTCACTGATGGAATCAGGTTCACGGGTCGTAATTTTTCAACTGCATGCCAGATCGCATTCGGGCAGAATGATACTTCCCTCATAGCAGATATGGCATACGGTAACGGCATGACCATTGATAACTTCAGAATGTATACTGTGGCTAACGATGCATCAGTTGAAGCTGTTCTGTCTCCCATTCCTACCAACTGTGGGGTAACCACGCCGCAATCGGTGATCGTAAAAGTGCGCAACGGGGTCAATTATACACTGCATAATATACAGATGTACTACACCCTGGATGGAGGCTCGGTGCAGTCGGGTTTAATTGACTCACTGCTGCCAAAATCAACAATGGACTATCAGTTTGTGCAAAAGATAACGCTGGCAGCCGGCACCACGCACTCCCTGAGTGTTTGGCTGAGTGTGGCTGGTGATACCTATAATACCAATGACAGTATGCTGAACTATCATATACGGAACAGCGCTATTGTCACTTCGTTCCCTTATCTCGAAAATTTTGAGCAGGGCGATGGTGGTTACTTTGCCGAAGGATTCAGGCCTACCTGGCAATATGGTACTCCGGCTTCTGCAAAGATCAATAAGGCTGCCAGTGGCACCAAGGCCTGGAAAACCAATCTTACAGGCAAATACGGAAACCTTGAGTTGTCTTATCTGTATTCTCCCTGCTTCGATATTTCGGGGCTTAGTAACCCCATGTTGAGCTTTAGCTCTGCTCTGGAAATCGAAAACTGCGGAACTGTGCTGTGTGACGCAGCCTATGTAGAGTGTTCCTTTGATGGAACAACCTGGATAAAACTCGGTTCAGCAGGGCAGGGTACCAACTGGTACGATCCTGCATTTAATATCTGGAACCAGGCAGAAAATACGCGCTGGCATGTGGCATCTATACCACTGCCGCAGCCGGGCGGAGGAGCAACAATCAGGTTCCGCTTTGTTCTATCTACAGATCCGGGTGTAACCAAAGAAGGTTTTGCTATAGATGATATTCACATTTTCGACCGGAAGTACCCGGTATACTCAGGCAGTAGCAATACCTCTGCCATAACTGATATTACTGGTTCACCATCAATGGACTTCATTTCAGACACATCTTTGCTGGCTGGCATAGTACCTTTAAACGCGCTGGCCAATGGTACTATATTTAACCTATATAGGCACGATACAATAACTAACACTGAAAAGACGCAGTACATCTTTCCGGTAAGTTTTGTACACACTATACCTTTAACTTCAAACGGAATAAATACACCCCCTGCAATAGACTCGTTGGGGTACCGGCTCTATATCACTGACCGTGATGTGGTAAGAGTAGTTAATGACACAAGCTGCAGTTCGTGCACGCGGATTGAAGATGCCTATTCGCTGGGTATTACACAGTTCCGATATCCCTATCTGGCTCTGCACAACGGAAGGCTTGATGATGATACGGCGGGAACCTTTAGCTATATTCCTTACAAAAATGTAAACTGGGTTCCGTATGACGAGGGTTATTATGCCGAATTCAGAACCAAACCATTTTCTGAGTTCTGGCTCAATAATGGTGGCCCCACCGGCACATTTTCCGCCGGTCAGGGTTACCTGGATTTTATTGCTTACAGAAACGGAACCAATGTGAGAACTTGCTGGTACTCGCTTATAGACACGGCCGCTGATACCTATACCGCTCAGTGGTCTCCTGACAGCATCCATTTTGGAGAGTTTCTGAGTGTACCTGCCAGGCATGAGCCTGCGGCGGCCTATGCAGCAGACGACCCTGTAAACTGGATAACCTACCGTACCCTGTATTACAGGCTCAAGTGGACCATGACCGGAAAAAACAGTGTCTATTTTTCACCTGTCAGGAGGGTAGATGACAATGATTCAGCAGTTACACAGATCACGTTTGATGCACAGATGATTAATCACAATACCGTGCAGCTCAGCTGGCAGTCCTTTCTTGACGGATTTGCGGATCATTACCTGATTGAGCGGGCAAGGGGAGACGGCTCGTACTACGCAACCGACAGTGTGCGGGCAGTGCATGAATATGGCCACCAGTACATAAGAATGGATAAGCCTGCCGGAGCATTAAGGCAGGGAACACAGCTTCATTACAGGCTTACTGCTGTAATGAATGACGGCACAACAGTTGTACTACCAGTGCGTACCGTAGAGTGGATTGATGGAAATTCAATAGATAATATTTATCCGAATCCTACCCATGACGGCACCTTTACGCTGGAGTGGCATGCAGATGCCGGCAGCGTAATGCAGCTTGCTATGGTCGATGTTGTTGGGAAAACCATTTACACCACTTCAGAAACATCAACCGGATGGCTGAACAAGTCAACTTTTCAGACTATCAATGCCCCCAGAGGTGTCTACTTCCTGAATATCGAAATAGACAGGCGTAAATACAATATTAAACTGGTGATGGAATAAAATTCAGAACCAGCAGTAAAATAAAAGCGCCCCGGTATCGGGGCGCTTTATTTTACTGAATACTGTTTATGCCTTCATCATCTCGCCAATATCAGCCATAATGCGGCGGGCAATATTGTTGGCCGTGGTTTCAGAGCCGCTCTCACTATATATACGTATAATAGGCTCGGTATTGGAAGTGCGCAGATGCACCCAATCATTATCAAAGTCTATCCGAAGCCCGTCTTCTGTATTGATGGGCTGTTTGCTGTACTTGTTCTTGATCTGTTCAAAGATGCCCTTCACATCTGTACCTTCTTCCAGTTCTATTTTATTCTTTGATATAAAATAGCTGGGGTAAGTGCTGCGAAGCGCCTTAACAGATTTGCCGGATTTAGCCAGATGCGTAAGGAACAGTGCTATACCTATCATGGCATCACGCCCATAGTGAAGTTCGGGCACTATTACGCCTCCGTTGCCTTCGCCTCCTATTACGGCATTTACCTCTCTCATTTTTCTTACCACATTCACTTCACCCACCGCACTCGGGAAATACTGGCCGCCGTGTTTTTCGGTTACATCCTTCAGTGCTCTTGTCGAAGACAGGTTGGATACGGTGTTTCCTTTCTTGTTTGAAAGTATGTAGTCTGCAATAGCCACCAGCGTATATTCCTCACCAAACAGGCTGCCGTCTTCACATACAAAGCACAGCCGGTCTACATCCGGATCTACTGCAATACCCAGGTGGGCATTCGTCTTTTCTACCACCGAGCAAAGCTCTATCAGATTCTCTGGCAATGGTTCGGGGTTGTGTGCAAAGTGGCCCGTCACCTCTTCGTTGATCACGGTTACATCATCCACACCAAGAGCACGAAGCAATGGCAAAACGGATATGGCACCGGTTGAGTTTACCGCATCAACCACAACCCCGAATTTCATCTTGCTGATTGCAGCAACATCTACCAGTGGGTGAGCCAGTATAACAGCTATGTGTTTTTCGATATAAGTGTTATCTTCTGTAAGTGAACCCAGTTTGGTGATATCGGCATAAGCAGGTTCGGTATTTTCGGCATAATCAAGGATCCACTGTCCTTCAGCTGCACTGATGAATTCGCCGTCTTTGTTTAGCAATTTAAGCGCATTCCATTCTCTGGGGTTGTGGCTCGCAGTAAGAATGATACCACCTCCTGCATCTTCCATTTTTACAGCCATTTCTACTGTAGGGGTAGTGCTCAGCCCAAGGTCTACTACCTCGCAGTCCATGCTTTGCAGTGTGGCTGTTACCAGATTGCGCACCAGCCCTCCCGAAATGCGGCCATCGCGGCCTATGATGATTTTCTTATTAGTACCCTGAGTGTTTATCCAGGCTGCATAAGCAGTAGTAAATTTAACTACGTCAATAGGCGTAAGGCTTTTGCCCGGTTTGCCACCAATCGTCCCCCTGATTCCTGATATTGATTTTATGAGTGCCATATGTTTAGCTGCTATGCTTTGTTCCAGTTCATTTGCAGTGGCGAAACTAAATAAAATAAGAGTAATTCCGCTGTAAAAGAAGTATTAATATTGGTGGGTAATCTACTCCTTCTTTTTGTACAAGTATCTTGCCCGTAACAGCGGGGGGAATCTTGTGTATATTTGTCTGAGCATTAGTGCTTTTTGATACCAATGGCCGGATTACGAAAATTGTCTGTTACATATTTTTACAGGGAGCCCCGTGATACCGGACAATCTATTGAAGGCATTTTTTCGCTGGTAAAGACCTGCCTGAAGGACAGGATGCTCATCAAAGAATTTTTTTGCTCAGCAGGGCTGTCAAGGTCTGCGAATACGCGAAATGCTGGCAAATA
The DNA here is from genome assembly GCA_900299255.1 of Sphingobacteriales bacterium. Taxonomy (GTDB): domain Bacteria; phylum Bacteroidota; class Bacteroidia; order Chitinophagales; family Chitinophagaceae; genus Nemorincola. The sequence goes on along the minus strand of OMJB01000122.1, from coordinate 52,161 downwards.
CGCCTCTGATATCAATCATATAACCGGCGATGTCAATTTTCTGGCACTGGGCCTTAAGGGCAAAAAGAACATCCTTACCATTCACGATTTTGGTTTTTATGAAAATCCGGTGCACTCCAAACCGGTAAAACTCATTTACCGGCTATTCTGGTTTTACCTGCCATTGAAATACGTTGACCGCGTTACTGTAGTTTCTGAATTCACAAAGTCAAAGCTGTTGCAGTATTTTAATTACCCTCAGGAAAAAATAAGCGTAATACCCAATCCGGTGAAGCCTGTTTTTGTATTCACTGAAAATGAGCAACCCGGCAACGCCAGAATACTGATGATGGGCACGGGAAAACATAAGAATCTGGATAACCTAATAGAAGCGGTAAAGGGCGGTGCTTATCATATCGATATAATAGGATGGCCTTCGGCTGATGAACTGGATAAACTAATACAATATCAGATATCTTATACGGTGTACAATAAACTCACAGACCAGCAGGTTTACGAAAGGTATTGTGCTTGCGACCTGCTGTTTAATGCTTCATTTTACGAAGGTTTTGGGATGCCTATTATTGAAGTACAGGCGGTTGGTCGGCCGGTGATTACCAGTAATTTTGGTGCCATGAAAGAAGTCGGAGCAGGGTCGGCAATACTGGTAGATCCCAACCGGCCTGACGAAATACGCATGGCTATTGAATCATTACAGAATAAGAACACTTATAACGATATTGTAGCAAAAGGGCGTGCAAATGCAGCAAAATATGATTACCGGAAAATTGCTGATCAGTATTTTGAGCTGTATCAACAACTGGCAAATGACAATTCTGTTCTCAGCAAATAGACAGTAACTTTAAAGAAATGGTTTTTGTATTCTGGCAAAATATTATCAGTATCCATCAGAAGTCGTTTCTGGAAGCACTCGCATTGCAGCCCGGTGTTGATAAAGTGTTGCTGGCTGTGGAGCATGAACTTACACCTGTGCGCAAAAGTATGGGGTGGGATGCCCCGGAACTGGAAGGAGTTGAAGTGGTTATCTCGCCGGATAAAACAAAGATTGAGCAGATCGTAAAGCTATATGCCGGGGCAGTGCATGTAATGGGGGGTATTCGTATCGGGTCCATGATAACAGCGGCATTTGATCAGTGTGTGAGATATAAGTGCAGGATAGGTATTATGTCGGAGCAATATAATGATGCTGGGTACAAAGGATTGCTCAGAGGTATGAAGTACCGGTACTTCCGGCTTAAATATGCCCGGCACATCAGTTTTATTCTGGCTATTGGCAAACGTGGTGCAGATCATTACCGGGCAATGGGTTACAGGCCTCGGATTGTATTTCCCTGGGCATATTTTATTACGGTGCAGAAAACGGTTGCTGTCCCTGCCAGCTTACCCGTAACCCGAATGATGTATGCCGGGCGACTGGAAGAAGCGAAGGGTATCTTCAGGTTTGTCAGCGAACTTTGTGCATCCGGTAATAGAAATTTTCAGTTGGGCATATTTGGCTCCGGGCCCGATGAAACAAAAATCAAAGCAGTGCTTGCTGAAAACGGACTTTCTGAAAATGTTACGTTCACCAGCTTCATTAAGTATGCCGAACTGCTGGAGCAATATAAACATTACGACTGGGTAGTGCTGCCAAGTACACAGAAAGATGGTTGGGGTGTTGTGGTCAGCGAAGGATTGTTGAATGGGCTGAAAGCCATTTGCAGTAATAAGTGTGGTGTAAGCTGGGTAATCAAAGACGGGTTTAACGGCATTGCATTTGACTGGGCTGAAAATGGTGGTTGCAGTCGTGCTATATCAAGGATGCTGAGAGGAGATAAGTTCGCATCGCAGCAGCAGATTAGTAGCTGGGCCGAGGAAACCATCAGTGGTAAGGCAGGTGCAGCCTATTTTATGCAGGTGATATCTTCTGTATTTAGCAACGCTGAGCCGCCTGTGGCTCCCTGGCTGAGGTAGTTTTCTACTTAATTCTGCATACATTTGGAATCGTAATGATACTGATCGATGCGATGTTTATAAATAAGGGTGGGGGAGCAGTGCTTCTTGAGTACCTTATTGAATGCATTCTGTCCCATCCCAAAAAAGATCAGTTTTTCTTTCTGCTCGATTCCCGTTTCGATAGGCCTCAGGCACTTGTGAGCAACTATGTAGTTGTACAGAACAGCCTGAGCGAACGGATCAGATTTTACAAATACAACAAGCAGAATTACACAAGGGTGTTTTGTTTTGCAAATACACCACCGCCAGTGAAGCTGAAAGTGCCGGTTTACACTTATTTTCATAACCAGAAACTGCTGGCAGCTCCCCAGCAAAAGTTTAAGCGGAATTTCTTTTCCGTATACCTGAAGTACCTGGCTGTAAAACTGTACAATAAAAATACAGACTACTACCTGATACAGACACCACATATGGCTGAAGAGATGGTAGCCAGCGGGCTGCGTGACAAGGCACATTGTATCATACTTCCTTTCTTTGACGACCGTAAGTATTTGGAAGGCCATATGCCTTTCAGTCAGCGCTCAAAAGATGAGTTCGTTTTTATCAGTAACCCTTCACCGCAAAAGAACTACCCTACATTACTTGATGCCTGGGAATATCTGCTGGAACAGGGATACAAGCCAATGCTCCATGTGACCATTGATGATACTGCCCCGCAGCTGCTGCAAAGAATGGAGTCGCTGGTTGATAAGGGTGCAAGGATCCGCAATCATGTTTATCTCGATCCGCGTGAGCTGTATTTTAAATGCCCTTACCTGATTTTTCCTTCTGTAATGGAGAGTTTTGGTTTGCCTTTGATTGAGGCCGTAGACAGCGGCATGAAAGTGCTGGCATCTGATATGGAATATGTGTATGACGTTATAGTACCAAGTGCCACTTTTGAGCCGATGAACAAAGTGTCTGTTGCTGAGGCAGTGATTAAAGCACTCGGATCCGAATTGCCTTTTCCCAAACTGGTCACGAAGAATGAATCAGATCGTCTGCTAAAATTGCTGACGGCCTGATTGTTGTGCATCAGTCTTCTGCAGAATCACCGCTGAAAATCCGGAAAAGGAAGAAAGCAATAATACCAAGGATGATCAATCCTATCCAGTTCCAGGTGGCCATTAACATCATAAGTATATATTTTGACAACAAGGTATAAAAAATGATTGTCAGTTAATAATACAAATGAAGATTTTCAATTGAATTGTGTTTTGAATATTGTTGATATTTGCCGATTTGTATGCTACCTGAACGGATTTTATTTATATGAGAGTAATGCTGTTATTGTTGTGCGCAATTGTTGTAATGCAGTGCAGTGCGCAGGATTGCAAAACAGATGCTGCATATATCAACAGTCGGGATTCGTTGCTTGCTTCAATTCATAAGGATGCGCGTAAGCAGTTTGTTGACCTGAAGCAACTTATTCCCAATTTATCCATTGATCTCAGATACAGCACTGCCAGTAATTTCACGCATACTGTTTTGTACCGCAATGCAGGTGCGTATATGAGGGTTGAGCCAGCCATGGCGCTGAAAAAAGTTCAGGAAAAACTGAAAAAGCAGGGCCTGGCACTAAAGATTTTTGATGCATACCGGCCATTTTCCGTTACTTGTAAAATATGGAAGACTGTTGCCGATAGGCGGTATGTTTCAAACCCAAAGAACGGCAGTAATCACAACAGGGGCGTTGCTGTAGACCTAACATTGATTGACTTAAATACAGGCAGGGAACTAGACATGGGAACTGTATTCGATAATTTCACAGACACCGCACATCATGATTTTTGTAATTTGCCATCAAATGTTTTGGCCAATCGGAAGGTTCTTAAAAACGTGATGAGGAAATTTGGTTTTAACATTGTGCCTTCCGAGTGGTGGCACTATCAATGGGCCAGGCGCAGCAACTACGAAGTGGTGAATCTCAGTTTTGATGAGATCAGGCAGGTAATGAAGTTGGCCAGGCAATAGAATGCTTTACCTGCTTACTCATTCTTTTTCATTATTACACTTTTCTCAGCTCCCTTACGAACAAAATCGTTTGCAACTGGAGTGCCGTCTTTCTGGAAAAACTCAAATGCTTTATGGAATATATTTCGAAACGCCCACTGCTGAATCATAACTGTATCTTTATAGTTGTTCATAACTGCATATAGCCTGTCAGCGTCATAATCGTCCGGAATATCCTGATTGCTTACAGTTCTGTTTTTGCTTCGTTTATTCAAAGCCATCCAATAAATGTCCAAATGCTGGTGTTGCCCGTGCATTCCTTCAACTTCAATTGTACAGTGCTTTGGTGCAACCTTGATTGTGGTATCATTATCTGGCAGGCCGTTAAGGTAGCCTTCGCAGTTTACGTCAGTAAAATACTTTAAAAATAGTTTAGCCCTCCTGGTATTAGGCCCATCCAGATGATTCATTATTTCTGGGTCAGCGGTGATTTTGACACTAGTATCTGAGCGTACAATCTCAAATGAGTTTATTGGTTTGTCTACATAATTCAGTGCAACTCTTTTTATTTCTTCTGCACTGATATTAAAAATTGTCCTGTCCCGCCAGAACCTGATAGATGTAGGGTACCGAGGCGCCAGTGACCCATTAAAACTTGTAATCTGTACTACATAGGGAGTTTTGCCGCCCTCCATAAGCATATTGGTGCCAACACCATTAACTGCACTGCCGCCAACGTAGAACACTCGCATTTTTTTGCCATCGCGACCATAAATTTCTACTTTTGTTGCGTCGGTTGTCATAGTTTTTATGGCGTTTTCATATGCAACTTTGGTTACCGGATAAAGGGGCGCCTGCTGTGTAAGCGTTACTAGCAGCAGATTTAAAGTGCTTGGCAGTGCCCTGTACTGCTTATTGACCATCCAGGCTGAATCAGTACGTTCTACCAAAATGGATTCACCATCCGAGGAGGCCAGAAATATCCTGCCAATCGCACCTGTATCTTTGATTGTAAAATCAGCTTCGGATTGACTGTATATTCTATCATCATTCCGGAAAACAAAATAGTATATTCCAAACCCCAGGAGGAGCAGAATGGAAAGGTAACTAAGCGTTTTAATCATTTAGCCAGCAGGTTTTATTTCATTAGGTTTAGATTCATAGCGGCGTTTCCTGAAAAACAGGTAACAGGAAGCAAATACCAAAACGATTGCAACTGGAACCGACACATTGATAAATTGCCACATTGATTTTTCTTCTTTGGCGCGCCCATTATCCAGCAACCGCAGTTTAATTTCTTTCGACCGGGCTTCGAGCACACCTGAGCGGTCAGTAAGGTACTCAATGCAGTTAAGCAGGAAATCTTTATTTGCAAAATATTCGCCAGTAAACCTGTAATAGCCCATTGCCAGTACACCGTCTTTAGTAGTGTAGTCATTGCTGAAAATGTCACCAGCAGACACTACAATCATACTAGTTGGGCTATCGCAAGTTAGTTTGAATGTCTGTTTCAGGGAATCCATAAGCCTCAGGTATTCCGGTGCCAGGAGCCCCATGTAGGCTGACCTGAACTTGCCTTCGAGCAAAACTGCCACGGGGCGATAAGGTTTATTGAACATTTCATTTTTCAGTGGATAATTCATCATTGACAAACTAACCCTTACCGGTGCGCCAGACGTCCTGCTATACTTTGAAGACTGCAGTAGCACGGTTTTTTTTATTCCAGGTGTTCTGATTGTATCCAGGCTGTTTGAGAATCCGCTCATTACAAAGTCCATGTTCTTGACAATTGGATGCTCGGCAATTGGATTCAGTTTTGGGAAATAAACCCAGGGATGCAGCTCGGGCGAACCTCCATTATAGGTGCGGCCTATAGGAATGTTCTGCATGTCTTCAACCAGATCGTTGTTTATTCTGATGCCATACTTGTACAAGAGATCGTCTAATTGAAGGCCATACTCCAGTGCCAGAAATTGTGGCGAATGAGCAAGGCTGTCGAGGGAAGCATTGAGTGAGTTGGCCTGCCAGAGTATATGGCCGCCATGTATCAGATACTGGTCTATTTTCAGTTTCTCAGGGCCAGTAAATGGAATGGTAGGCTGATTGATAATAATAGCATCATAGGCAAGAGATATCTGTAGCGTATGTGTCAGGTCTACAGTATCCAATGTGTAATATCTTGGTAAAGTAGAAAGCAGGTCCATTGTCTTGATTCCCATCGCTTCGCCATTGCCAGTTATATAGGCTATGCGTGCAACATCGGGACGGTTCATCTCATTCAGAGCATGCGCAAATTTATATTCGAGGTTTGCCTCGGCATAACTGATTTTTTCGGCAGGTGTTTTGCCTGGCGGATTTTCGAGTAATAGTACGGGCATTTCACGGCCGTTGTACTGAATCAGTGCATAAGGAAAACAGATTTTCATGGAATAGCCTTCCTCGTCATCATCTTTTTTATTGAGCGGCATCACCATGACACCCTTTTGATATAAATCCCGCACAACCTGTTTTTGCCCTTTATCATCCTTGCCTTCTATAGGGTTGATAAATCGGTAAATGATTTTGTTGCCCGCCAGGTCCTTAAATGATGCAAGGCGCTCACGAACCGCTTCCTGCATTCGTTGCAGTTCAGCAGGAAATTTTCCTTTCAGGTATACATCTATTACAGCTACCTCTTTCATATTCCTGAGCAACTTTTTGGTGGGCTCAGTTAGCGTGAAGCGCTTCTCTTGGGTGAGGTCTATACCTGAATGAAAATAGGATGCCAGAACATTTACGCACAGCAATATACCCGCCATGATGATGATCCTGATGAGTGCCTGTTTCTGCCTATGATTCTTTTGCTGATCTTTAGCCATTTAACTAAAACAACGTTTAATAAATTCAAATCTTACCCCAGTCTGCCTGCTCCCTTCGTCCGGCTGTTCAGCGAAAAGCGGGTAAGGGAAATAAACAGTATAATAATTGAAAGAAAGTAAACTACATCGCGGGAATCTATCAATCCGCGGCTGATAGAATTATAATGGAATTCCATTCCTATCATGCTCAGGTAATAATCAACACCTTCTGAAAATTTAGGCAATTTGCTCAGTTGTTCAAATCCAGTATACAGCAGGTAGCATGAAAGCAGTGATACAAGAAACCCGACTACCTGATTGGAAGTAAGCGAAGAGCAGAAAATACCAACTGCTGCAAACGTAGCAGCCAGAAAGAACAGTCCAATGTACGAACCGATGATGGCACCCGTATCCAGGCTGATATCCGGGAGTGACAGATTGCTGATTGTGTACACATAAATGAGTGTTGGCAATAATGCAAACAAAATCAGGCCAAGAATAGCAAAATATTTACCAAGAATAATGTCAAGGTCAGTCAATGGCTTTGTTGTCAGCCATTCGATTGTTCCAGTCCTGAATTCATCGGATAGTGAACGCATGGTAACAGATGGTACGAGCAATAGAAGCAACCAGGGCGCGATATCAAAAAAACGGTCCAGCGAGGCATATCCGTAACTCAGAATGCTGTACTGAGGTATAATCCATAAAAAAAGGCCACATGCCGCCAGAAAAACGAGCAATGCGACATAGCCTACAATTGAACTGAAAAACGAGTTGATCTCCTTTATGAAAATGCTGCGCATTAATGTAAATATTTCGGGCCAGGCAAATATAACGAAAGGTAGGTGGTTTATTTATTTTGTGCTTTTAGTAAAAGTTAAAGTTTACTTTAAATGCTGAACGAAATATTTATTGTTTAGGTTTACCATTCTGATTTACTGCAGGCTAATCATTGCCTTTTGTTGAACGAGCCTATAAATTGATTTGCTTACAATGTGATTAATGCATGTTGCAATTTCCAATACGAAAAATAGCTCATTTTGTAATATTTGGCCTTTACTGTTCAGTTATTAACTCACAAATCAAATCAGGGTATTTACCGTATGTAGCTTTTTGACTACGAAGATTAAATTCGTGTAATCAATATATATTAACTGCCCTTAATGTAACTTCCTTCCTGACGCATATTTGCTCGTTCAAAGTTTCAAAATAACCATGGGAGTCTGAAAGCTGATTAAAGTCATTTTTCCTACCGTCTATTATCATGGTTTAAAGATTCTGTGCATTATATTTTCGCATTAAATGCGCTACTATGAATCAAATGCTGTTAGGTGGCTATGATAAATACGATTTAATGTCACTGATTGAAAAACTTGATGAAAATTTTTATCAGGCAACAGATTCTCTATGTTCCAAGTCATTCGCAATGGTTAATGAGCTCAAGAAAATTGAATTAAATCAGGCAAATTCGAATTATATATTATTGTATGATAAGCTGGTTCATGAAATTTCCAACTTCATACAAACCAGAAAGCAATATTTCATGCCCTACCTAAGAGAGCTATATACGAAAGATGCCAGCAATCACAATTGTGCCAGTTGTTCAGGAAGGTGTTCTGTACAGCATACAGCCAAACTAATTGAATTAAAAGAGTCAATTAATTGGGTACACAGTGTCCTCAATAAATTGCAAATGATGTCACTGCCTTTATATTCGGAAACAAAATATACCGAAACATATAAGGCGTTGCGCAGTGAGATGGCTGCTTTGGAGAACTCGCTTTCCGAGCTGTTTTTTGTTGAAGAAACTTATTTGGTGCCTAGGGTTTCAGCCGTACAAACTAAAATAAATGTTCACAACTAAGGATAGGAACACCTACATATTTGTACAAAAAGTGCCTGAAACACTTTGCTATCATTGTGGTGTAGCGTGTGTTACCAGAAATATTGCCATTGATGAAAAAGTGTTTTGTTGTGAGGGATGTAAGCTGGTTTACGAAATTGTTGCAGAAAACGGCTTGTGTGATTATTACAAACTACAGTCGCACCCAGGTCTTTCACGTATTAAATCTATCAGGAAAGAAAAGTATGCCTACCTTGATAATGAAGAGATTGCCAGGCAGTTATATAAGTTTACAGACGGTGACCGAACCATTGTAACCCTGTACCTTCCGGGGGTGCATTGCAGTTCCTGTATGTGGCTTCTCGAGCATTTACACAAAATAAACCCTTATATAACAGAGAGTAGGCTCAATTTCACAACCAAAGAAATTACAATTCATTTCACCAAGTCAAACGTTAGCCTTCGTGAAATTGTAGAGTTGCTGGCTACTTTGGGATACGAACCCTACATCAGCCTTGGCGATGCTGATATGAAAGCAGTAAAGGGTTTCGATAAGCAGAAAATATATAAACTGGGTATTGCTGGTTTCTGTTTCGGCAATATTATGATGATGAGTTTTCCGGAGTACCTCTCTGGAGATACAGGCATTGGTATGAAATACGAACACCTGTTCAGGTACCTCAACCTTGTGCTGGCACTACCGGTGTTTTTTTACTGCGGATCAGAGTTTTTTTCTGCTGCGTGGAAAGGGTTGAAACAAAAAACGCTGAATATTGATGCGCCTATTGCCCTGGCAGTTATTATTACTTTTTTACGCAGCGTTTACGAGATTGCTTCAGGGGCTGGTAGCGGCTATCTGGATAGTATGAGCGGCATAATTTTTTTTATGTTGGTGGGCAGGGTAGTTCAGGAACGCACTTATAAGTTCATTTCCTTCAACCGAGATTACAAATCCTATTTTCCAATAGCTGTAAACGTTGTTACATCCGAAGGTGTCGAAAACAAAATGCTGAGTGATTTGCGGGAAAAAGATGTTGTGCGGCTGCATAACGATGAAATCATCCCCGCCGATGCAATTGTCGTTGAGGGAAATGCAACGATTGACTATAGTTTTGTAACTGGTGAAAGTGAGCCGGTAAGGGTTCTACAGGGCCAGCAGGTATATGCTGGTGGACGGCAGACAGTTGGCCAGCTTACCATACAAATCATTAAGCCGGTAGCTGGCAGTTACCTCACCTCGCTTTGGAACCACTATTCATTTGCCAATAACAAAGCTGAAACTAACGATAGAAACAGCATTGTACACCTGATGAGCCGCTATTTTACTTATGTCCTGCTTGGGCTGGCTTTGGTAACAGCTGTTTATTGGGGTTTCAATGACCCTTCCAAGATCATGACCAGTGTTACTGCCATGCTTATTGTGGCCTGTCCATGTGCTTTGTTGTTGTCTGTTACGTTTACTAATGGTACTCTGTTAAGGTTATTAAGTATCAACGGCCTTTTCCTCAGGGATACCACTGTTTTAGAACAGATTGGTAATATAAATCATATTGTTTTCGATAAGACAGGCACGATCACTCAAGGCAGTGAGTCCAATGTGGTTTGTTCCGGCCATCAGTTAACCGAGGAAGAGAAAGATATTTTATATGCAGCTATATTACCCAGCAAGCATCCTTACAGCAAGGCGTTGGTTAAATGGCTGGGGTACCGGCAGCCGGTAAAAGTGGCTGAATGGGCTGAAGCCACAGGTAAAGGTTTGGAATGCACCGCGGGAGCACTAAAGGTAATGGTAGGTTCTGCCGCATTTACCGGCGTTAATAATGACATTCAGGCCGATGAAAAAACTTCAGTTTTCGTTCGGATAGGCAATCAGGTAACCAGTTTCCGTTTTTTACCTGTTTTCAGACCTGAGATTCCAGAGGTAATCACCGAATTGAGTCATAATGCCCGTCTTTCATTGCTTTCAGGCGATAACGACAATCAACGCCCGGTTCTGGCCGGGTTATTTGGTTCCGGCAGCGAGCTGCGATTTGGGCAAAAACCAATTGACAAACTTGCATATATCGAGTCGCTTCAGAAAAAAGGCGACAAAGTAATGATGATAGGCGATGGGCTGAATGATGCCGGAGCATTGCAGCAAAGCAATGTGGGTATTACACTTGCTGATGATATTAATAATTTCACTCCATCGTGTGACGCTATTCTGGACTCATCCAAACTTAAATCGTTTCCGGATCTGCTCAGGCTGGCAGGTTCAGGTTGTAACATTATAGCCGCCAGTTTTATTATTTCGCTGGTGTACAATTTTATAGGATTATTTTTTGCAATGCAGGGTTTGCTGCAGCCGATATATGCAGCAATATTAATGCCCTGCAGTACGCTGAGTATTGTTTTGGTTACAAGTGGAATGGCCAATATCAGTGCGCTGCGTAAGGGGCTAACAGTAGTGTCAGACGGTGAGTGAGTTTATGACCATGATCATGATTTCCATTGAGCATTGTCATAATCTTCTTTTATCTGTTATAATACTTTTGTTCTTTAACAATTAAAAAATGAGTGCATTATTCGTTCTGGTTTTTGTGAGTATTGGTATAGCGGGGCTGTTCCTGATGGCATTCATCTGGAATGTGAAAAATAACCAGTACGAGGATAAAAAAGGTGCCGCATTAAGAATATTACACGATAACGAATTACTTCAGGAATCTAATATAAACAAAAGCTAAACAACGATGAGTAATCCCTTCCAGGAAGCACACGGAGCTGCAGCTGTCCAGACAGACAAGTTTTTCTACGACAACAAAATTGTAAAATGGTTTGCCTATGCCTCCATCATGTGGGGTATAGTTGGTATGCTTGCCGGTATTCTGGCAGCGTTCCAGCTGGTATTCCCGGTGCTCAATCTGGGCATGGCTGCTACCACGTTTGGCAGGGTGAGGCCAGTGCATACCAATGCAATCATTTTTGCCTTTGTGGGAAACGGTATTTTTATGGGCGTCTATTATTCCCTCCAGCGCCTGTGCAAAACACGTATGTTCAGCGATAAGCTGAGCAAATTCCATTTCTGGGGCTGGCAGTTTATAATTGTGCTGGCAGCGGTAACCCTGTTTGCTGGTTATACCACAGGTAAGGAATACGCTGAGTTGGAATGGCCGATAGATATCCTCATTGCGCTGGTTTGGGTCGCATTCGGATGGAATATGTTCGGTACTATTCTTAAACGCAGGGAGCGCCACCTGTATGTGGCCATTTGGTTCTATATAGCAACGTTTGTTACTGTGGCCATGCTGCATATTGTAAACTCAATCGAGATTCCGTTTACAATGCTCAAATCATACTCTTGGTATGCTGGCGTTCAGGATGCACTGGTACAGTGGTGGTACGGTCACAATGCCGTGGCATTCTTCCTTACTACTCCTTACCTGGGTCTCATGTATTACTTCCTGCCTAAAGCAGCTGGCAGGCCGGTTTACTCTTACCGTCTTTCTATTATCCATTTCTGGGCACTCATCTTCCTGTACATATGGGCTGGTCCACACCACCTGTTATATACAGCTTTGCCAGACTGGGCTCAGTCTTTGGGTACTGTGTTCTCCGTTATGCTTATTGCTCCATCTTGGGGTGGAATGCTGAACGGCTTGCTCACATTACGCGGTGCATGGGATAAAGTTCGTGAAGATCCGGTTCTTAAATTCATGGTAGTTGCGGTTACCGCCTATGGTATGGCCACATTCGAAGGACCAATGCTGAGTCTGAAGAGTGTGAACGCAATCAGTCACTTTACCGATTGGACCATCGCTCACGTACACGTTGGTGCCCTTGGCTGGAACGGTTTCCTCACATTCGGTATCCTGTACTACCTGATTCCTAAAATATTCAGAACCAGACTGTACTCTGTAAAACTGGCCAACAGGCATTTCTGGATAGGTACACTGGGTATTGTATTCTATGTAGTACCAATGTACTGGGCTGGATTTATGCAGAGCCTTGCATGGAAAGAATTTACTCCCGAAGGCACACTGAAGTATCAGTTCCTGGATACGGTAAAACAGATGCAGCCTTTCTATGCAATGAGGGGAATCGGTGGTGTGCTGTTCCTGATTGGTGCTCTGATTATGTGCTATAACCTTTACAAAACAGTTAAAGCAGGTAGCGTTCTTGACGAAGAACCAGCAGAAGCAGCACCATTGTCAAAAGTATATGTGCCACACAATACCCAGCACTGGCACAGATGGATCGAGCGCAGTCCGATACAAATGCTCATATTCAGCCTTGTATTGGTAATTATAGGTGGTGCAATTGAGATGATTCCTACATTCCTGGTTAAGTCAAACATACCTACTATTGCCAGCGTAAAACCATATACTCCGCTTGAATTGCACGGACGTGATATATATATCCGCGAGGGTTGCTATCTCTGCCACAGCCAGATGATCAGGCCGTTCAGAAGTGAGGTTGTGAGATATGGTGAATATTCAAAAGCAGGTGAATTTGTTTATGACCATCCGTTCCAGTGGGGTAGTAAACGTACCGGTCCGGATCTGGCAAGGATAGGAAAAAAATACCCCGACAGCTGGCACTTCAATCATATGTACGAGCCTTCAAGCATTTCACCCGGTACCGTAATGCCTAATTACCAATGGCTCTTTAAAAATGATGTGGATACAAATATCACACCAAGCATGATCAGGGCTATGCAGACGCTGGGCGTTCCTTACGAAGCTGGTTACGACAAAGTTGCCAATGCCGATCTGATGAAGCAGGCCGACGGCATCAGGGATAATCTGGCAAAGGACAAGATTACTATCAAGAGCAACAAAGAGATTGTAGCACTGATTGCTTACTTGCAGCGCGTAGGCACTGATATTAAACTTGAACAGAAACCAAATAATTAATTCTGAAAAGCATAAGCAATGAAATTCATACACTATCTGGAGACTATTACGGGAGTAAGTATTTATCCGCTCACGTCTTTAATGATATTCTTTCTCTTCTTTGCTGTAGTTGCCACATGGGCATTTAAGGCGGACAAGTTATATATCAATTCGATGAAGCAGATTCCATTCCCTGAAAACGAAAACTAATCTAAATAATATTTTTTATAATAAACCGGCATTAATCATGCGTTCTACTAGGATATTATCTTTTGTTTCAGCAGTTGCACTTTTACTTATGTCGCAGTTAAGTTTTGCTGCTGCCGTTCCCGCACAGGCCGAGAAAGCCGGTGATGGTTACAATACAGTGTTAATCGTATTGCTCTCACTTGTTATAGTGCTGGTATTTATGATTGGCATGTTAAGTAATACACTGATTCAGCTAACTGCAGTAGTTAAAGATAAATTAAGAAAAGACAGGAAGTCGGGATCCGGTGTTGCAAAGGTAATTTTGATCCTGCTTTCATTCTCTTTGCCTACTATTGACTTGTTAGCCCAGAAACCAGCTGTTGAGAAAGTTGCTCCTGTTTCAACGTCGATTGGCAGCATTGCAGAAAGTGATTTCTATACGATTATTACCGTGTTGGCGCTGGAACTAATAATTATTTTCGCGCAGGTAATGTTCATCAAGTCTTTATTGAAAACAATCAAAGGTAATCCTGAGCTGGAAGGTGCCGCGGTAGTTTCAAAGTATAATTGGTTCTGGGACAAATTTAATGCCGCAGCGCCTATTGAAAAGGAAAAAGACGTACTGCTCGATCACGATTACGATGGTATTCAAGAGCTGGACAACAGTTTGCCGCCATGGTGGAAATATGGATTCTACCTTACAATAATTGTAGGTGCCATATACCTTTACAGGTTCCATATTTCACATGATGGTTTGAGCTCTAAAGAGGAATATGAAGCAGCAATGCAAGCTGCCGAAGAAGACAAAGCAGCTTACCTGGCAAATTCGGCTAACAATGTGGATGAAAACTCTGTAACTGTGCTTACTGAACAAGCCGATATCGCTTCTGGGCAGGATTTATTTAATAAGAACTGTGTTGCCTGCCATTTACAGGACGGTGGTGGGTCAGTGGGGCCAAACCTGACTGATGAATACTGGATTCATGGTGGTGGCGTCAAAGATATTTTCAAATCAATTAAGTATGGTTGGCAGGATAAAGGCATGAAGAGCTGGAAAGATGATTTCTCACCAAAGCAAATCCAGCAGCTAGCCAGCTTCGTAAAATCGTTGAAAGGCACACATCCGGCTGTACCTAAAGCGCCGCAAGGTGATTTGTATATTGAAGCAGGCCAGCCAGCAGCCGGAGGCGCAACTGACAGCACAAAAGCAAAAACTGATACCGTGGCGGCGGCTAAAAAATAAAAGAATACAATGTTAGAGAAAGGAGAGCAGGGGGGAGCGTCATTTAGAGATAAGGTTGCAACTGTAGATAAAACAGGAAAGAGAATTTGGGTATTTCCTCATAAACCAGGTGGAGCCCTTTACAACCTTCGTTCGTGGGTTAGCCTTGGTTATCTGATCGTTTTTTTTGGATTACCTTTCGTTAAGGTTCATGATCATCCCGTTTTCCTGATAAACGTACTGGAACGCAAGTTCATACTTTTTGGGCAGATTTTCTGGCCGCAGGATTTCTTCATCTTCGCCCTGGGAATGATTGTTTTCATTGTATTTGTTGCGCTATTCACAGTCGTTTTCGGTAGGGTATTTTGTGGATGGGCTTGCCCGCAAACGGTTTTTATGGAAATGGTTTTCCGTAAAATTGAATACTGGATAGAAGGCGATGCTCAAAAACAAAGGTTGCTGGCTAAGGCTCCGTGGCATACCGATAAGATTATTAAGAAAAGTGCAAAGATTGCCTCCTTTTGGATAATCAGCTTCATTATAGCTAATACTTTCCTAGCCTATATAATAGGAATTGATGAACTGGAAAAATGGATTAGTGAACCGATGTCTAAGCACATAGGCGGTTTTATAGCATTAACCATTTTTACTACTGTCTTCTTCTTTGTGTATTTATGGCTAAGGGAGCAGGTTTGTACCGTAATTTGTCCGTATGGCCGTATGCAGGGTGTATTGCTAGACAAAGACTCTGTAATTGTTGCATACGACTACAAGAGAGGTGAGCAGCGTGGTAAATTCCATAAAAACGAAAAGCGGGCTATTGGTGATTGCATTGATTGTGAGCAGTGTGTAAAGGTTTGCCCAACTGGAATTGATATCCGCAACGGCACCCAGCTGGAATGTGTTAACTGTACTGCTTGCATAGATGCTTGCAACAGGATGATGGATGCAGTAGGCCTGAACAGAGGACTGATTAGATATGCTTCCGAAAATAATATAGCTCAAAAGCAACCATGGAGGCTTACATGGCGTATGAAAGCATATTCCATCGTTATGTGCCTATTACTGGGCGTATTGGCCTGGTTGCTGAGTACCAGAACAGATGTTGGTATTACTTTGTTGCGCACTCCCGGCCAGTTGTACCAGGGAATGCCAAATAATCAGATGAGCAATCTGTATAATTACAAGCTGCTCAATAAAACGTTCAAAGACAAAGTCTTAACATTAAAACCAGAGAACTTCAATGGGGCTATTAAGCTCGTTGGTGAAAACAGGTTGTTGGTACCTAAAGACGGAACTGCAACAGGCACCATGTTTATTATACTCGATAACAAGGAAATGACAGGCAGAAAGACCAAAATCAGAATTAGCGTGTACGAGGGAGATCAGAAGATATATACAATCAATACATCTTTCCTGGGCCCTTTTAATGGTAACTAATCTATAAATAATTTGTTATGAAAATTAGCTGGGGTTGGAAAGTCGGATTGTTGTACGGTTCATTTGTAGTGCTAATGCTGGCGCTGGTATTTGCTGCTAATCACCAGCACTTTGACCTGGTTTCTAAAGACTACTATGACGCAGAAGTTGGATATCAGAAAGTGATTGATGCGGGCAAAAATCAGTCCGCTCTGTCAAAGCCGTTGGCGGTACATGCAAATGAAACTTCGGTTTTTATTGATTTTCCAGATGAGTTTAAGTATAAGAAACTGGCAGGAATGGTTTTGTTTTATTCTCCTGTAAATTCAGAATGGGATTATAACTTCAGGATTAACACTGCCGACAATAGTATTACAGTGCCTCGTACTGCGCTACACAATACACGTTATACTATTAAGATTAACTGCGTGGTAGACGGGAAAAACTATTATCAGGAATCAGAAATTTATCTTCATTCATAAATGAATACGTTCAGCTGGACACTGGCATTAATAATGGGCTTCACGGGCAGCCTCCATTGTGCGGGTATGTGCGGGCCTATAGTCTGGATTATGCCTTTTCAACAGTTTAGTGGAGCAAAAAAAATAGCTGCCATTGGTTTATACCATTTGGGCCGTATTTCTGTATATGCAGGACTTGCAATTTTGCTCCATTCGTTCCGCAGCCTGTTCGATCCCAGAATGCAGCAATATATATCTATTGCCCTGGGTGTTGCTCTGTTGCTGGTAGGTATTCTTACATTTATGCCTGGTCATCTGGCCCGGTTCAACCTGCCTTGGTCTGAATTTGTTAAGAAGCAGTTGGGGCGTTTTATTGGCAATCCCAGTTTGGGCACAATGGCACTTACAGGGGTTTTAAACGGATCATTGCCCTGCGGCCTGGTTTATATGGCATTATCTACTTCGCTCACTGCTCATTCTGCGGCGCAAGCAGCTGCTATGATGTACCTCTTCGGCTTAGGCACAATGCCTATGTTAATGAGTATCACAATATTAAAATCCAGGCTAGTTTTTTTGCGCACTACGCATATAAGAAAATTGGTTCCTGTTATGGTTTTTGCCTTTGGATGCCTTTTCATACTTCGGGGGATGAATCTGGGTGTCCCTTACCTGAGCCCCAAAGTGGTGGTTGAGCAGCACGCTATCCATTCCTGCTGTACTCATAAAAAATAATATTAGGCTTGATTTACATAACTGACCAAGGTCATTTATTTAAATGACTAATGTCATTTTTCTGCGGTTGCCAACCAGGAATATTTGCATTTATATGTCAGGCAGGCTTTTACCAAACAGAAACCTATCTTTGCCAGCATTCGGCAAAAACGATAGCAATGACATGCCTTTTTCGAACCTAAATACGAAAACTTTCCAGGCACTTTTCAATTTCGCAAGTATTGGTATTCTTGTTACCAATTCGAATGGGGAAATTCAAATGGCCAATAAGTTCATCGAGTACCAGTTTGGGTATTCTGATCAGGAGCTTTTTGGACTCAAGGTTGAGTCATTGATTCCCTCGAGGTTTAAGAAAAAGCATGTACAGCACCGCGAAAACTATAACTCAGACCCACACAGCCGCCCTATGGGCCTTGGTATGGAGCTATGGGGGCTGAAAAAAAATGGTGTCGAATTTCCGGTAGAAGTAAGCCTTGGGTATTTTGAAATGGATGAAGAGCGCTTTGCGCTGGCTTTTGTAAGTGATATCACCCAGCGAAAAGAAACCGAAAATGCAGTTGTTGAGTTAAATGCTCATCTCGAAGAAAAAGTAAAAGAGGGCAGCCAGTCATTGGCATTTACAGTTGCCCAGTTAAGCGCCCAAATCAAGGAAACGGAGCGGAAAGATAAAGAACTGGAAAGGGTTAATACATTCCTCAATAATATCTGGAACCACGCTGGAGCGATTATTTTAGTATGTGATAAAGCCGGGATAATTCAGTTTTTTAATCCTGCAGCGGAAAATTCTTTGGGGTACACTTCTGCTGAGATAGTAAATATCCATACGCCAGTGATTTTCCATTCGCCCGACGAGCTTTCAGCCAAAGCCGCAGAGTATTCTGTTTGTCTGAACAGAGAAGTGAAACCTGATTTTTCGGTGCTTGAGGCATCGGCCGAACTGAATAAAGGTGTTGATGGGGAATGGTACTATGTAAAAAAGGACAAAAGCCTTTTTTATGTATCATTGAATATTACCCCACTGAAGGGTGCACATCAGGAGGTGACAAGTTACCTTATTATTGCCATTGATATCTCAGAAAAGAAAAAGGCTGAGGTAGAGTTGCTAGCTGCGCTCGAAAAGGAAAGGGAACTGAATGAACTGAAATCAAGGTTTGTTTCAATGGCGTCACATGAGTTCAGGACACCACTGAGTGCAGTACTGTCTTCTGCCTATTTGCTCTCAAAATATACAAAGGACACCGAGCAGCCGCAGCGGGATAAACATATCCAGCGTATTGTGACATCAGTAGCCTCTCTCACCGAGATACTGAATGACTTTCTTTCTGTTGGTAAAATTGAAGAAGGCAATATTCGTCCAAACTACAGCGAATTCAATATTGAGAAACTAATTGGGGATATTGTACTGGAAGTAAATCACCTTCTTAAAAGTGGCCAGGCTGTATCCTATGTTCATACGGGTGTTCCCAATGTAACACTCGACGCTTCGATGATGCGGCATATAGTAATAAATTTGCTCTCCAACGCTGTAAAGTTTTCTCCCGAGGACTCAGTGGTAGACCTTGTTACTGAGAATCTAAAGAAGGAATTTATACTTGTTGTCAGGGACAGGGGAATCGGTATTCCCAAAGAGGATATCCCTAGTTTATCAAAGCGATTCTTCAGGTCATCAAATGTTACCAACATCCAGGGTACCGGTTTGGGGTTGCATATAGTAAATAAATACGCAGAGTTAATGAATGGGAAATTAACCTGTAGCAGCACATTGGGTAAAGGCACTGAATTCACGATAAGGTTTAATAAAGCAACAAAAGGTGTATGAAAACTATACTGATCATTGAGGATAATGAGGATATCAGGGAAAATGTAGCAGAGATACTGATGCTGTCTGACTACAAAGTATTAACGGCAGCAAATGGCAAGGAAGGTGTTGAGGTAGCACAAAGAGCCACACCCGATCTTATTATTTGTGATATTATGATGCCTGGCCTCGACGGCTATGGTGTGCTGCATATTTTGCACAAAGATCCTAAAACCCAGAATATTCCATTCATTTTCCTCACTTCCAAAAGCGAACGCAGTGATTTCAGGTCAGCGATGGAAATGGGGGCAGATGACTATATTACAAAACCATTTGCAGGCAACGAACTGCTCAATGCAATTGAAGCACGTTTTCAGAAAATTGATATTCTCAAAAAACAATTAACACCTGACCTTGCAGGTTTTAATGAGCTGCTTTCATCAGTTGATAACAAGAAAACACTCGATACCTTAAAAGAGGAAAGCAACACAGTCTCATACAAAAAAAGGCAGGTTATTTATAAAGTAGGCGCCAATCCGCACTACTTATACTATATTGTATCTGGTAAGGTTAAGACTTACAAAACCCATGAAGATGGCAAGGATCTGGTTGTAGACCTCTACAATGAGGGCGACTTTTTCGGCTATCTTGCATTGCTACAAGGTACTACTTATCAGGAAAGTGCAGAGAGTATGAGCGATACCGAAGTTGCACTGATTCCCACAAGAGACTTTGAGCAGGTAATCAACAATAACCCCGAAACAGCAAAGAAGTTTATTGGACTGTTGTCGAAAAATCTGGTGGAAAAAGAAAAGTTACTGTTGGGCATAGCCTACAATACAATCCGTAAAAAGGTGGCCGGAGCACTGCTGAGTATGGAAAAGAAATACCACACCAACAAAAAGGACCCATTCCTTGTTGATATCAGCAGAGACGAACTTGCAACTATTGCCGGAACAGCCACAGAGTCACTCATCAGAACGCTCAGCGATTTTAAAAGCGAGAATCTGATCGAAATCAAAAGCGGTAAAGTGATTATTAACGATATCTCCCGTTTGGAAAATCTGATACGGTAATCACAGCGTGTTGTTCTTTTTTTCAAATAGTTGAGCAATCACAGTTCACTAATATTGGCGGTGACTTTCGTTTTCGGTTCTGAGATTGGGTTTAACTCATGCTATGAGGAAGGTTATTATGCATCCCATTTTAACCCTGCTTCGTTGTATCTGAATTTCTCAATGTCAGAGTTTATCCTATTTTATTATTTAATTTAGCGGCATGGTACTTGACCTTTTCAAGAATGTATTCGTTTCCGACCCCACCATTAAACGCCATCTGGTAAAATCGGTATCATGGCGCGTCCTGGGGTCTTTGGATACACTTTTTCTAGGTTGGTTTGTTACCGGGCAGGTATCGGTTGGTGCGCAGATTGGGGCGTTAGAGCTGATAACAAAAATGGTTTTTTACTTCGTTCATGAGCGTGTTTGGCACAGAATCACCTTTGGTTTGCCTACAAGAACCTCAAAAGCCAATAAGATCAAGCAGGACAATGAAGGCAAGCTGTTTGCACAGCACGACCTCATTAACCGTACGCAGAGGGAACTGCTGAATGGGCATAAGGCTTACACAATTTGGCTAACTGGGCTTTCAGGTTCCGGCAAATCTACTATTGCCAAAGCGCTGGAAGCTTGGTTTTATGAGCAGCGCATGAGAGCCTTTGTACTAGACGGCGATAATACAAGGCTGGGTTTGAACAGTGACCTCTCTTTTTCCAGTGAAGACAGGAAAGAAAATATCAGGAGGGTAGCGCAGGTGAGTAAACTGATCAACGATTCCGGCTCAATCGTAATTGCTTCTTTTATTGCCCCATTTGGAGATGACAGGGCCGGTGCCAGGCACATTATCGGGAATACGAACTTCATTGAAGTCTATGTTGATGCAAGCCTGGCTACCTGTAAAAGCCGTGACACCAAAGGCCTGTATAAATTGGCCGAGGCAGGCAAGATAAAAGATTTTACAGGTGTTAGCAGTCCTTACGAGATTCCTACTATGCCCGAAGTGCATGTACGTACAGATAATACCGCAGTGGAAGATTGCCTGAACGAAATTGTTTCTTTTTTGCAGGCTGCTGGTCAAATACGCAGTGTTTCCGCAGTATAATACATTGTTTTTTAGCCCGCTTGTTTTCTGTTTTTAGCCTCTTTTGTCCGGGCCTCTTTTGGATTTATTTAATTCGGTTCAGATTATATTTATGCTATGTTTACGGTGAATGTGAATTTTTGTTTTCTTTGTCAACTGCCTGCTGTTTCCAGTACAGTATGAAAGCACAGGCATTAATACCTTATGAAGGAACTTTTTGACAACATATCCATCAGGTCAAGCAAGCTCACCACAAAAGCATATAGTACTAGCTTTTCGTTGGGCATTAATTGCCTTCACCGTTCGATGCATAATCCCATTTATGCTATATATGGATTTGTCAGATTTGCAGATGAAATTGTAGACTCTTTTCATCAATACAATAAAAGGGAGCTATTCAATGAATTTGAGGCTGATACCTGGAAAGCTATTGAACGAGGCATCAGCCTGAATCCTATTCTTAACAGTTTTCAAAACGTTGTGAACCAATATTCAATTGACAAAGAATTGATTAAAACGTTTCTGAAAAGCATGGAGGCCGACCTCGACGTCCAGGAACATTCTGAAGAATCTTATAAGCACTACATTCTGGGTTCTGCCGAATCGGTTGGGCTCATTTGCCTGCATGTTTTTTCCGGAAATGATAAAGCGCTGTATGAACGCCTTAGGCCATCTGCCATGAAACTGGGAGCGGCTTTTCAGAAAGTAAATTTCTTGCGCGACTTGAGTGCCGACTATAAAGATCTGGGCAGGGTGTACTTTCCTAACCTCAATTTTGAGTCTTTTAAAGCGAGAGACAAACGCGAAATAGAGGCAGATATTGATAGGGACTTTGCCGATGCCCGCTCAGGCATTATCATGCTCCCCCGGAAAGCTCGTTTTGGCGTGTATCTGGCATACATATACTACCTCAATTTATACCGTAAAATAAAGCATATACCTGTTGAGGCTATTTTTCATAAAAGGATACGAATATCTGATTTCCGAAAATTCACCCTCATGGCTTTTGCCTGGATCAGGTATGCATTCGGTATGCTTTGATAATTACAGGCTCAGGTTGAAGGATGGCTTTATCAGAAAATAGTACACATCAGGTGTGTTTCTGTCGGTAAGCCGCCAAACAAAGTCTATACGGGCAATCTTAAAAATATTCTCAAACCCGAAACCTGCCTCGTAGTATGGGCCATTAGCAATTTTTACACCACTGGGAAGAACAAAGACCGATTGTTTATTCGCATCGCTTAACTTGCCAAAGTAAGCTCTTGCAAACACAAAACTCCGCCATTTTAGTTTGTTCACGTAGGGTATTCTGTCAAGCCCCAGCCCTTCAAAGTGGTGTGCCAGATGAACGCTTACATACTCGTCCGACACATATTCCATGAACTTCAACAGATTGAACGCATAGTCGTTGTTCAATACCAGTTGATTGCCTGAGGGATAATCCAGGAAGGGGTGGGGAACCACTCCAGATGTTCTTCCGGCTTCAATAAAATATTGAAAGTACCCTAGTTTTTTTGCCCGTATCTGCTGTTTAAACGACATCTTCAGCTTCTGAAAACTTTGTTCTGAACCGGTCAGGGCATTGTCTGCATATTTGTACTGAACCGATACTTCCGGGAACTTGCTGAAATTCTTCTTCCATCCATCCTGATCATAAAATTCACCTCTCAGCCCCTTATTCTGGTTGCTATATTTCAGAGTAGCGGTTAGCCCGTCTGCTTCATAATGATCTTTGCTTTGCGGAATAATTCCGCTTTTATATTGGTATTGAAAGCCCGCTGTTGGTGAATAGATAGTATTAAAATGCCCCGCCCGTAATACCAGCCCCGGCAGCAACATTCGCTCTATGTAAACATTCCCTTCTGTTATATAATTCCAAGATGCATCAGCCTTGCCTACCTGTATCAGCGACGAAATAACATGGTCTGTCGGCAGTGCATTAAAACTCCTGCCTATCTGCTCTACGTCGTACCTGTAGTTGGCTCCAAAATACAATCTGGGGTATTTTTTACGGCTAAGGTGCAGCTCGCCGCTGGCGGCGTATTTCCATTGTTCATCCTTCATGCCATAAGCACCATATCCACCCAGAGAAAGGAAAGGTACCGTCTTATCCGACGTTTTTAGCCCTAATTTATACCTGTCTCCTTCTACCGGGTTGTGACTGTAAAACGTAAACAGGTTTCCGATATCAACGTATTTTATGTGGTAGTACCCAGTAGCTACAGCCACAATCAGATTTTTCCTGAAAAGGAATGCCCGATCCTTTTCCAGCCTGTTCGACATTTTGAATACTTCTTTATCTGGTTGTGTCAGTTCGTTGTAACGAGCCTGTTCCCAGTAGGCTTCACTCCGGCTGCTTGCACTGTCTGCCTCCGTCTCGCGGGTATGCAGCCTAAGTAGTTCATTTGGTGTGCCGGCACCTATTTCATAGTTCTTGAATGTTGAATTCTTTCGTCCAAAAAATCCGGTAAGATCACTGGAGTTTTCGATCACGGTAAAGTCGCCCAGCACATTAGATGCGCTGACTACCCAGTCTTTGCCGTTTAAAAGTTCATATTCCTGGTGTATAAAAAAGCTTCTGACGAAATTGATATTTGCCAGTATATCAAACCGCACATTGATTTCTTTGAGCCCGCCAGTGGTTGAGTCAATCATCATATCTCCCGTAAATGCCAGGCCGTGCCTTTGTTTAGGTTTAAAGGTTATTTTGTAAACCTTGCCGGTTGCTCCCGTCATGCTGTCTGTCAGGTGAAATTTGTAGTTGTTCTTATAATTTTCGTTCAGTGGCCCCGGGAAGTTCTTATCCAGTATCACCACATAGTCGTTATAAAAATCAGGAGCCTGATACAGATCCTGTACAAAAGCCATCAGTTTTGGCCCTGCAAGGCCAGAGGTTTTAGTAGCCAGTAGTTCATCGGTAGTTCCCTCAGGGTTTACGCGGTTATAATGCCTGATGAATTTCTCAACAATCAGCACAGGCAGAAATGTTACGCCCTCTTGTGTAGTATCAACGTTTGCCCAAATATAGTCAAACGGTTTCAGCAGCAGATTTTTTTTGATCTTCTCTGTAAAGTGATTTAGATCAAATCTGATCTTAGAATACTCCTCACATCTGTAAGCTTTAGAGGATTTAATGTCGTTATCTTTTTTATTGGCTATAGCGTGCCGCAGTATCGCCCATGCAGGGTTCTCTCCGGGCCTGATAACAAATTCACTCATCTCAAACATATCCGGTGCAAGTGTCACAAGCAGCTCTTCTTTTATCCCTGCCAGAACTGTCTTATAGGTGCTATATCCCAGGTAAGAAACAAACAAAGAATCACTCTTTACCGCCCCTTTATCATAGGTCAGTATGAATGACCCATCGGTATCTGAGGTAGTACCTACATTGGTGCCTTTAATAAAAACATGGGTATACGGCAAGGCATCTCCGCTGCCTTTCTCCACCACTTTTCCTTTTATGGTTACACTTTGTGCAGCAGATGTAAACGATACCAATATCGCCGCGGTCAGCAGCAAAATGCTGAATCTAAATGGTTGCCCTGTGTTGGATAGTATTGCCAAGATGCACCAAAGATATAGATACAGGCATGTTTTGCGAACGATGCCCTGATAATTATTAACTATATTTGACACTCAATAAGGGCATGCCCGTAATGAACATTCAGTACAAAAGAAAGGATTATATTAATTTATTCTCCAATACCGTATTCGGCATCAATTTTACCAGCTGGATCAGGTTGCTCGCCCGTAATAAGTTTAGCATCGCTCCTGCATTTTGGCTCAAGGCTTTTTTCATTACGGTCAATACTCTTTTTTTCGCGCCTGTTTACTTTTTAGAGCGGTGGCTGTTTCACTCCCGTATCAGCAAAACAAAAGTGGAGCGGCCAATTTTTATTCTGGGCCATCATCGCAGCGGCACTACTTATCTGCACAATTTGCTTGCCCGCGATCCCAATCTCGCTTTCTGTTCTACGTTTCAGGCTTTAATACCGAACCAGTTCCTGCTTGGGGGTGGTATTTTTCGTCGTATGCTGGGTAAGTTTATGCCTGCCACCCGCCCTCAGGACAATGTGAAGTCCGGTGCTGAGATGCCTATTGAAGAAGAGTTCGCTATGGGAAATATGTGCGGTGTTTCGTTTACACACAGTTATTATTTCCCGCACAGTATCAGATCAGTATTTAACGACGTTGTCACTTTCGAAACAGCCTCTCCTGCATTAATGGACGAATGGAGAACCAATTTCGGTTATCTGCTGAAAAAACTTTCGTTTATAAATAAAGGTAAGCGCCTGGTGCTGAAGAGTCCGTCCAACACCGGCAGAATGAAGGAGTTACTTTCGTTATACCCGGATGCTGTGTTTATCCATATCCACCGTGATCCTCATGCGGTTTACCTTTCCAATGTTAACCTTTACGAAAAGATTCTTCCTATTCTGAGTTTTCAGAAAGCTGACAATAAGGAAATAGATGACTTCATTTTTTACTCCTATCGGAAAATTTATGAAAAATTCCTGGCGGATAGAAAATCTGTCGCTTCCTCACAATTGGTAGAGATATCTTACGATGCCCTGGTAGCAGATCCTATGGGGCAGGTGGAGCGCATCTATCAGCACTTGGGTATTGACGGTTTCAGCCACGCTGCGCCGCATTTTAAAGCAGAGGTAAACAGTACTGCTGGTTACAAAACCAACGCTTACAAATCACCAGACGACGCCACCAGAAAAAGGATTGCAAATGAGTGGGGCTTCATGTTCGATGCTTATGGCTACCCAAAAGGCTAGTATCAGTTGCGCTTCACTTTCCCGCTTCCAGTCATTGCTATTTCCTGCACCCGGTATATAAACTGTGGTACTTTAAAATTGGCCAGGTATTGTTTGCAGTAAGTTATAAGTGCTTCGTCATCGATTGTTGAATCTCGTTCTGTTACTATGTCCAGAGCTACCACTTCGCCCATCAGCCTGTGTGTTTTACTGTATGCCCTCGATTGTATCACCCCCGGGAAATTGTTAACCACATCTTCCACTTCATTCGGAAATACTTTGTTGCCCGATACATTGATCATGTTTTTTTCGCGGCCCTGCAGCACTATGAGGCCATCTGGCTGCTTAAAAGCGAGGTCTCCGGTAAGGAACCACCCTTTGCACAATACCTCCTCCCGCCTCCTGGCTGGCGACAGATAAGCATCAAACATGCCTGGTCCCTTAATACCCAGTTTTCCAGCCACTCCGTCTGGCAGCTCTGCGTATTGTTCATTGAGAATTCCGGTTGTGTATGCAGGCAATGCATAGCCCAGTGCCCCCGGCTGATCGTCTGATTTAGCCAGATTGATAATGGGTAAACCTATCTCAATAATGCCATAAGCCTGGCTAACTGGCACATTGTACCTGGCCTTAAATTCCCTGCATACTTCCTCACTGATACTCGTTGTTGTAGAAATTACTTTTTTCAGAGTGGGCAGATGCATCTGTTCCTTGTGAGCTGCCAGCAGTCTTATGTGCATGGGTGCAGCATACAAAAAAGTTCCTCCGTAATCCTTTATGCTCTTCAGAATATCGTCTGCCAGAAAAACATCATTAACAATGATTCCTGCGCCGTATTTTATGTAAAGCACAATTGAAACTACAAAATGGTAGGCCATTGGCAATACCCATACTACTCTATCTGTTTCATTGAGGCAAAGTCCTTCATTGGCGGCATCAACCCGCTCCTTTACTGATTTGTGTGAGATAACTACGCCTTTTGATTTTCCGGTAGTGCCGGAAGTAAACCTGATAAATGCCGGATCTTCGCCAATCTCCACCGTTTTTTGGCTCAGAGCCCGCTCCGTCCTTCTGCCGTAAATTGCCTCGGGTAGTAACTGGCACGGCTCCAAAGGAGCGTGCTGCAAATAAGATATGCTCCTCTCCAAAAACACAAAGTGCATGGCTCCCTCACTGATAGCGTTCTTTATTTCTGCCTCCTTGAGCTGAGGTGAAACCGGCATTACCACGGCTCCGCATCCTACTACCGCAAACAGTGAAATGATAAAATACCTGTTGTTTCCAAATATGATAGCAGCCCCTGTGCCCGGTTGCACACCTTGTGCTGCAAAGTATTTCTTCAGCGTGCAGGCCTGTTCATATAGTTCCGCAAACGTAATGGTTCCGTATACATCGCTTACTGCCAGCTGGTCAGGCCACCGCTCTGCCGACCTCTTCAATATGTCGAACAAATTATGCATGGTGGGCAACCAGATCTTGTTGTAGTTCATGTAAAATTCCCTGCATGGCATCCGGGCCAGGGCAGGCGGCCAATTTTCCTGCAGCATAGCCTGTCTGCAGGCAGGTGCCTATAACTCTGGCACTGGCTATTGCTTTGTCATCAGCGCTTATGTTCTTTCCGGCAAAGTACAGGTTTTCAATTTCGCACGATGTCAAGCATTCAGCCGGGATTTGATAGCAGTTGTCCTCACCAAAATACTCCAGGGTCAGTTCCCCATTGCTAAACCATTCCTCTATGGGCCATGTCCCAACAGCTGCATAGTGCTCAAACTTGCGGCAGGCAAGTACATCGCTGCCTGTTAGTACATATTTTCCTTTTGAGCGTTGCTGGGTCCTTATTCCCGGCATCGGAAATATAGTTTCAATCTCTGCTTTCCTGAAAGTGCTTGAATTGTGTTGAATGCAATCAAATAGCTCCTGCACATAATTCTTCGACTTTTCAGTAAGTATTTGCTGCAGCGCAGTGTCATCACTTATTTTGTCTGGAAGTGTAAATTTAATGTCTGCTGCTCCGTTTTCCAGCGAGCCGGGAATGATGCTGATGGACCGGTAACTTTCCGGGAAACTCTTTTCAGTAACTAATTTGCTGATCAACCGTTTCAGCGACATATTCACAGTAAATTCATTGTCGCCATCAATGCCCCCAACCCTGAATACCTGCGATGCCGCCTGATAATTGCCCGTAGAGATAACTGCTGCATTTGCCAGCCGCGATAAGATGGCATTTCCTGAACAGTCAATAAATGCCCCTCCGGATATTTTCGTCTTGGTATTGTTAGATGCTGTTACCAGGTGGGTTATTTTGTTGCCCGTTCTGTTTACTTCTCGCACCTCTGTTTGCAGCAGCACGCTAACACCGGCCTGCGCAAGTTTTGATTCCAGATACGTATGAAACTGGCGCCAGTGGTAATGCAGTACATACAGCCCGTTATGGTGCATGAAGGGTTCGCTGCATATACCCGCATCTGTAAGTTCGTTTATCAAATTCAATCCGAATGTATGCCCCGCAAAAACAGCAGGTCCTGTCAATGACCTGTAGTAGGCACCGCATATGGTGCCCACATTTGATTGGGTAGCATTGCCACCCAGCATCTGTTGCCGTTCCACTAGTATCACAGACCTTCCTGCAGCCACAGCAGCCAGTGCGGCCGAAAATCCTGCCACTCCGCCCCCCACAACTACAATATCTGCATCCAGATTGTTCATCAATTACATTTACCCCAGCAGCCTCTGCCTCAGGCCATTTTTAAACAATTCCATTTCGTCCGTACTCAATACCTCATGATACGAAAGTATCATGACCCTCAGCATGCCTTTGAACCGCATAAAGGCAAATGTAATGCCCGGCGGATATATGTTGGGCGGAAAACTCCACGCATTTTCTACGTTTATGCCCATTATCTGCTCCAATGCAGCAGGGTGGTCGTCTGCCAGTGTAAACAGAAAGCTGGATATTGACTTGCCCTGTGGTTTTTTGATTCTGCTGTAATACAGTACCAGCGGCACCCTTTTTACTATTTTTAGCAGTGCTTCATAATAGTCAGGCATTTTCTTACGCATTTGCCGCATCATCTGATCATTGATGTCGGCCACGCTTTCTTGCGCAGATGCCAATTTGCTGCCGGCCAGCCTGTAAAACAGAAAAGTCAGGTGGTTGCCCAATAACGGGCCTTTGGCTCCTTTTTTGCGTCTGTTGCTGGGCACTGGTACCCAGAAATTACTCACAGCCATCTGCTTTTGCTGCATAAAGTGCATCATCTCCTGTGCACAGCACGTAAGCAGATAGGCACTCGGCCCGAACTTCGATCCACTGTTGAGTACATTCTCGTCTATTGCCTTTGTCTCTGATTCATCAAATGATACACAGCCTATCTGCTGTTGCACATATTTGCTGCCCGTATTACTGTAGTCACCCGTGAGCGGCTTTCTGGCAGATCTTTTCACAAAACGGGTCACTTTATAGCCCTTGATCATCCCTCCGACTGTCCATTTGTCTTTTTTTTCCTCCGTTGTCAGAGGCCCGGTTTTCTCTCCAACCAGTATCCTGCTCAGCAGCAGTGCCGCTCCCTGGCTGTCCAGTATCAGATGGTTCCACGAGAATATGAGTGCGCTCCGGTCTTCACTCCGGTGTAGTACATCAAATGTAAATAACTGAGCCCCTTCCAGCGACAAGTTGCGCTCAAGTATAACGTCCGGTATAAACGCATCACTGTTCCATTCTTCAACTGGTATCCGTTTGGGTGTTCCCTGTTTCCAGTAAGGCAGCCCGAAAATCATGCTCCTGCCGAGCGTAAACGATGATAGCTCCTGGAGCGCGGGTTGGCTGTTTATTAAGTCTTCAATTTGTCGGGCATCAAGTCTGCCTTCAGTTTCAAGCACATACCGGCAGGTGTTGCCGGTAATACCTGCATGCTTATTGTGCAGCTCCAGCGCCAGAATGAAGCAATCGGCACCCGTAAGGTATATTTTCTCCTGTTTATTGGCAGCCCTCATGTTCAGTCAATGTAC
The DNA here is from genome assembly GCA_900299255.1 of Sphingobacteriales bacterium. GTDB lineage: Bacteria > Bacteroidota > Bacteroidia > Chitinophagales > Chitinophagaceae > Nemorincola. Next base: position 21,952 of record OMJB01000122.1, on the reverse strand, counting down.
TTCATTGCGCATTTAGCAAGCGTATTAATACTGTACAGGTTTTCGGGTACCAGGTCTTTGTCGTCTATCGCTGCACCAAATTTCCGCTCTATAAACAATATGAGGTCAATGATGGCCACTGAGTCAAAACCAAGATCGCGCAACGGCTGGTCTGGTTCCACAGCAACCGACCGGTCAACTATGTTATCAGAAATATGCTTTTTAAGTTCGGCACTAACCGCCGCTTCTGTTATTTTACCCATTCCCTATAGCCTAATTGGTGTTCGTTTTGTGTTGGAAGATTCGGTACGATATTGCTAAACATACAATAAAGAACACTGATAATTTGATTACTTCAGTCTGTATTGCCGGCCAGCCTCCACCCTTTATAAATAATTCGTAGTAGCCTCTAAGCGCCCAGTTAAGTGGCGAGCAACTGCTGATTTTTTGCATTACCTCAGGCATTATGTTCATAGGAACCCATATACCTCCCAGCGCCGACATAATCAGCACGCTGATCCCGCCAAAAACTGCCGATTGCTGTGGTGTATCAAACAGGGTGCCTATAAACAGTCCGTACCCCACGGCAGCCAGAGCCAGCACAACGGTAAGTAATACAAGCGGCACTATGTTCGACCCGATATGTAATACCGGCAGCCCAACCAGCGGCAGCACATATACGCCCAGCAATATCACTAGCAGAAACTGTATAAGCGCAATAAAAAAATACGCCAGCAGCTTGCCCGATAGCAGTGAAAGGTAAGACCCTGGTAGCGTACGCATTCTGATAAACAATCCCTCCGACCGCTCATTGATAATTCCCCCGCCCAGCGGCAGTACAATAAAAAATATAGAGAAGATGGCCCATGCAGGTATATTGTGTTGCACTGCATCAGGCTGGTAACTGCTACGGTTATCCCTGAACGCATAATTTTCTTTATAGCTGAATATGTCTTCCTGAGGCATGCCTCCCTTTATTTCTGCATGCATCATTCCGGCTATTTTACTGCCCATAATGTTGAAGAGTACACCTGTTTTCACATCGGCCAGGTATTGCTTCAGCCTGCTGGTTATGGCTATAACCATCGGTTTGTTAGCAGTCGGGTCTATTATGATGCCTATGTCTACTTTGGTATTGTTAGCTATCTGGCCTTTATTAAACATTCTACCCATAATCTCCTCCACATTCTGTTCCAGTATTTTTGTGGCATTGGCAGGTATGTATAGTGCGACTGTGTATTTGCCGTTGGTTATCTCTTTCCGTATGGCATCTTCATTCGGGTACCGCTCTCCGTGGTCTACTGTCAGCTGTGCCACCGGAAAGTTGCTGAATCCTCTTTCCACTGCAGTACCCAGGCTGTCCCGGTCTCTGTTTACCAGCAGCACCGGCACCCCCGACTGGCTCATGCTTTTATAGGCCTGCTGCTGTATCAGCGTCATAATAAAAACAAGAAATACCGGCATGATAAACAGAATGGTAATACCTGTTTTGTCCACCGACAGCAGCTTGAATTCTTTAATAAATGTCGCTTTCAGCCTGTACATCAGTCCCTTATTTTTCTGCCGGTAAGTTTTAAAAATAGAGTTTCCAGGTCTTTGCAGCCTTCACTGGCTGGCAGTCCGTCTGGTGTGCCCAGTTTCAGTATCTGTCCTCTGTCTATGATCCCTACGCGGTCGCAGAATGTATTGGCCTGTTCCATATCATGCGATGTGTAGATGATTGTCATTTTGGTTTGTTCATTCACCTCATTCAGAAACTCCATGGTGCTTGTCCTTGCCTGCACATCCATACCTACAGTTGGTTCATCCAGCAGCAGTATTTTAGGGTTGTGCAGCATGCCGCCTATCAGATTGATCCTGCGCTTCATGCCCCCGGAATATGTTTTCACTGCATTGCTCCCGTTCTTTTCAAACCCAAACCGGTTCAGGTATTTGTCCACCGTGTCCTTCAGTTCTTTTTCGCTCAGCCCATACATTCTTCCTATAAACAACAGATTATCACGCCCTGAAAGGGTAGGGTACAATGCGATATCCTGCGGCACCACGCCTATAATTCTCTTAAGCAGCTCAGTATCAGTGGTAAGTTTGTGGTCAAATATTTCAGCCTCTCCGCTGGTTGGCTTGATCAAACCCGACAGCATCGACAGAAAAGTTGATTTGCCTGCGCCGTTCGGCCCCAGTAAACCAAATATTTCACCTTCATATATCTCAAAACTCAACTTATTTACAGCCAGATAACTGCTGCCTTTGTACTGTTTCGAAAGTTCCCTGACTTTTATGCAAGCCTTGCCCTCCATTCAGATCGGTTAGTTTGAGTATATATTGTAACGAATGTTCAGGCAAACCTTGGTTTTTTACCTGTCAGTCGGCACAAAGATACTTAGACTGACCGAATACAGGGTTTATGATTTCAGCCCCCGCCCATTGCGCATAGTATGCATAACGGTATTTAAAATAGTTTGATCGACGGGCTGAAGCTAATGTAATAAACCAACTTATATCATTTGATTGTTGATGGGTAGCCAGTATATTTGGGCGCAAATGGGAAAGAAGTGCGCTGTTATTGGTTCTGGTATAGCCGGTTTGGCCGCCGCCATCCGCATTGCTGCCAGAGGTTATAAAGTCGATGTATACGAGTCCAACAGTGCGCCGGGTGGCAAAATTTCAGAAAAGCACATAAACGGCTACCGGTTCGATATGGGCCCCAGCGTTTTTATGCTGCCGGGCCTTATCGATGAACTATTCACGCTGTGCGGCAAAGATCCCAAAGATTACTTCAGGTACAGACCGGTAAAAGATCCTTTTCGGTATTTTTTTGAGGATGGCAGTGTCATTAATGCCTGCTCCGACCTGAACGAATTCGCTGCCGAACTTAAACAGAAAACAGGTACGCCCCCGGCCGTATTTAATAAGTATTTGAAAGACATAGCTGTTAAGTACGAAATCACAAGTGGTGTGTTTATTGAGAATTCGCTGCATGTACTCAGTAACTATTTTACCAGAAAGTTCATCTCGGGTATTTTTAATTTCAATAAAATCGATTCGTTTAAGTCAATGAACGAGCTGAACCGCCGGTTCTTTAAAGACAAGCGTGTCATTCAGATTTTCAATAACTATGCTACTTATATTGGCTCAGATCCGCTTACCACACCGGCTACGCTCAATGTGATTCAGCACCTGGAGCTAAATACCGGCGTATTCCTCCCTGAAAAAGGGATGTATGATATTGTCAGGGCGCTTACCGCACTTGCCGAAGAGATGGGCGTAACATTTCATCTGAATACTCCGGTTGATGAAATCTGTGTAACTGGTGGCTCTGTAACCGGCGTTAAGCTCCGCAATGGTACCACGGTCGCATACGATGCGGTTGTCAGCAACATGGATGTGTTCTTTACCTACCGCAAACTATTGCGTTCACAGCCTGCGCCTGAGCGTATTCTGGCACAGCCCAAGTCTACCTCACTCTTGTGTTTTTACTGGGGTATCAACCGTTCGTATCCCGAGTTGAATCTGCACAATCTGTTTTTTGCTGCTGACGATAATGAAGAGTATGAGGTTGTTTTTAAGAAAGGCGTTATTAGTTCAGATCCTTCTATATACCTGTTTATCAGCTCAAAATATGTTCCGGAAGATGCGCCTCCCGGTTGCGAAAACTGGTTCCTGCTTGTCACAGCACCCAACGACACTGGCCAGTATTGGGACGCCATAAGGCAGGAGGCCCGTAAATCGATTGTAGATAAAATAAACCGTATGCTGCATACCAACATTGAGCAGCATATTGTCTGCGAAGAATTCCTCACACCAAAGATCATCTTAAATAAGTACTCTAGTGCGTTTGGTGCAGTCTACGGCAACAGCAGCAATAACCGCTTTTCAGCCTTTCAGCGCCACCCCAATTTCTCCCGAAAAATCAAAGGCCTCTACTTTGCAGGCGGCAGCGTACACCCCGGTGCCGGCATACCCCTCTGTCTCAATTCCGCAAAGATTCTGGATAAGGTGTTTAAGTAATTTCTGTATCGTCAGAGAGTGCAATTCATATGTGCTCATAACAGAAAAAACAATTGCAATTTAGTAGCAAAGTCCCAACGGGCTGTATTACACTAGTCGGGGGTGTAGCCCCCGGGAAAAAGAAAATGTCGGTAAAACCCCCAAATAAATCCCCATCTGCGATGGTATTCAAAGGTATAAAGCCCGGTGACTAGAACTTAAAGCTCACCACCCTCCGCAGCTTTCACCCTTGCTTCTTTAAAGAACCTGTACGGCACCCACAGCATGCCGTAGCATATATCGTCCTCCTTTCTGTGGTTCTTGCTTTTATCATGCACATGGTGCGACAAATGCCCCAGCCGTAATCCCAGCAGGTATACATTCTTAGAGGTTACCAGCACCTTTATACGCCGGTGTATCAGCCCCTCATGTATCATCACATAACAGAATCCATACAGGGTAATACCTATGCCCAGGTACAGCCTGTAATCACATCCAGCCATTATCCCATACATCATAAAAAGCCAACTAGGAAACACAAATACCAACGCAAAAAAATCGTTGCGCTCAAATTTCTTGTTGTGCGGTATGTGGTGGTCTTTATGCACCCACCACAAGAATCCATGCATCACAAATTTGTGCAACCCCCATGCCACCCCCTCCATTCCCACGAATGCAAAGAGTATCACCAGCGCGTTCCACAAATAGTTCATTTTGCCCTAGATTAATCTGCTAGATGTTTTTCCTGTATCTTCTTTAGTTGCTTCCTCACTTTTTCTTCTTCGCCCCATGTGGCTATCACCTTAGTAAGTGCCTCTTCATAGTAATGCTTCGCTTCTCTATACTGCCTGTGTTTGAATTCGTAGTCGCCCGCCAGCACATAAGCATTGTAAAATTCCGGATTAGCCTGAACCATTTTCTTCACATCTGCGTCCTTGCCATCCATTATATCCTGTTTCACCTGCCTGAATACCACAAAGTTCTGGTATTCTTTGGATTGGAGGAATGTATCTGCCGCAATATTAAGCGCACTGTCGCATACCTCTGTATTGCCTGTCAGACCGTGCATTGCAAAAATTTTGTTCAGGTCATATGCCACATACTGCCCCAGTTGCCACGGCTGGGTCGAAACCCACACCAGCCGCTTCTTCGGTTCAAACACCACCGAGTGGTGAGCTATCAGTTGGTTCATCGCTTTTTCATTACCCATGCCAATATTGGCATCATGTACGCCTGCTCGGTCTCTGAGTATATCTACTGTTTTCTGTACAGTGTTGGCTCCGCTCCGCGCCAGCAGTTCATTCAGCCGCTCAAATCTGTATGGCGACGCGCTTTCCTTCATCTGCTGTTCATTCGATGCCAGCCTGCTCAGTTGCTTTCCCTGAAAATGGTTGGCGCAGGTAATAAAGTTATTGTCCGATGCATACAGATCCATGCTGTCCGGCGTCTTTTCTATCACCACAGCCTTGTTGTCATTCGCCGATCCTATCAGAAACGACTCAGAAACAAACATCTTCCTTTTCTTGGCTATAGCCCAGGCTTCGTCAATATTCTTTGCATACTGCAGTATCTCCCTAGCCACCAGCGATACAGGGGTTGCTGCGCCCGGAGGTATACTGGTCTTATCAGCGTTAATGGTCACTGTCAGCCCCTGTTCATTCATTCCCGATGCCACTCCGGTAAAGCCTGCCCAGGTTACCATCATAAATCTGTATCCCGCCGCAGGGTGGTAAAAAGCCACTATTTTGTCCTCAGCAAATTTATCGCCCGCATAAAAATCAAAATTCCTGCCCAGTATCAGCGAACTGTCTGCCGACCTCCCGTTCCATGTGGCAAATGAAGTGCAACCCACCAGTGCCATGCTTTGCAGCGCATGCCCTATATCATGGGCAGCGTGGTAGTTCATCAGCCGCTCATACTTAGTGCCTATGTATCCGTAGTCGTCTGATGCCGAGAAAGAAATGCCGTAAATCTCCTCCTTGTTTTCTTCGTTTACATGGTCGGCAAGGTTGCGATTAAACCAGCCAATAAAGTACTTCAGAAACTTCAGGTATGACTCTGATGGTATCATTTTCCTGATCTGGGCCGTAAAGTTATCCTCCTGCCTTTTTACTAGTTCGGCAGTAAGTTTGCCGCAAATCACACCCCGTTCAAACGGTGCTCCCTGTACATACAATTCCCACAATCCCGATTTACTCTTCCTGAACCAGTTATTACCTATCGCATAGCAGTTGGAATCTATTTGTTTCCGCTCTAGTTTTAATGCCGACTGGTCAGCGATTTTTGGCGGGTCTATATGTGATACACTCACTACATAAACAATCAAACCCGTTATTAGCAACAGCAGCACCAGCATTATCCACCCGATAACCCTCAGCAATTTCCTCCCCCAGCTTCGTTTCTTCTGTTCCAATTAACAGCGTAATATTTATAATGTATACTTGAAATTACGATGCAAGTTAACTAATGTCCTGCAACTGCGTTTAAAACCTGCTCAACATTGAACCAATAATGGTATCCTGAATCCGGTTGCCTTGTTAAGAGCGTTTGTAACGTAACAAAAACTAAGCTTGGTTTTCGGTAAAAACCAATCAATTCCGAAAATTGCAGTATATTTATAAATTATCTTACAAAAATATATGCCCTGGGTATGTACAGTTATCGTTGGTCGGCAATATTCCGCTTTTTTTTGTTGACAATTATTCCTATTTGTCAGAATTACAAATACATCAGCACTGATACGGCTTTGGTTTTATTGGTACTTCTGATGTTGTGGAGCCTGGTGAGCTTTGTGCGGCACAGAAAGCAAGAGCCTAACAAAATTCCTTCAGTTTACTTTTTTAATTTCCCGCAAATAATATACTGCTTGCTGTTTTTAGTGTGTAAATTTGCACACCTTTAAGGGTAGATATATCGAAATGTTAATAATTGATATGTCTTTATTTCCTAAGTCCAAAGCACCACCTGTTTGTCAGACCTGAACAACCAATACCGGCAATTATTTGAGAGGCACAATGCCTGTGTAATTGTTCCCACATACAACAATGCCGGTACGCTTGCGCAGGTACTTAGCTCTGTGCTGGAATACACCGACAGGGTTATTGTGGTAAACGATGGTTCCACCGATGGTACTTCAGGCATTCTGGATGGCTTCCCTCAGATTGTGCGGGTACAATATCCACGCAACAAAGGAAAAGGCAAGGCACTGCGCATTGGTTTCAAAAAGGCTACAGAGCTGGGTTACGATTATACCATCACTATAGACTCAGATGGCCAGCATTTCGCCAAAGACCTACCCGCATTTCTGGCTACACTCGATACCGAAAAACGAGCGGTTGTTATTGGATCCAGAAATCTCCATTCTGAGAATATGCCTGGCAAGAACACATTTGCCAATAAATTCTCTAATTTCTGGTTTTACGTCGAGACTGGGCTTAAGGCGCCAGATACGCAATCAGGATACCGTTTATACCCTCTGTACCTGATGAAGAATGTCATTTTCTTTGGTACAAGGTATGAATTTGAGGTGGAGGTACTGGTTCGCTGTGCATGGAAGGGTATTAAGATCAGTTGGATTCCCGTTACAGTGTACTATCCGCCCCGCGAGGAGCGAATATCCCATTTTCGCCCTGGCCCCGATTTTTCCCGTATTAGTGTGTTGAACACCATACTGGTGCTGGTTGCCTTTCTCTACATCAAACCCCGCGATTTCATCCTCAAAATGTCGAAGATTGAAAACGTGAAGGATCTGCTGCGCAAAAACCTGTTCAATAAAGAGGAATCGCACTTAAAAAAATCAGCTTCAATAGGGTTTGGCATATTTATGGGTATCGTGCCGCTGTGGGGTTTTCAGATGGCAATAGCGGTTGTGCTGGCGGCTCTTTTCAGGCTCAATAAGGCACTTACGCTGATTGCGTCCAATATCAGCATACCACCCATGATTCCGCTCATAGTGTTTCTCAGTTTTGTGTTTGGCAAGTTCTGGGTAGCGGCCAATACTGTTTCGCTGATCTTCAGTAAAAACATCACTCTGGAAGCTATCAAGCTGAATATTAAGCAATATGTTTTCGGCAGCGTCACGCTGGCGGTAGTAGCAGGTTTGCTGGGTTTTATTATCACACTTGTATTATTGAAGTTCTCGGAAAAAATAAGTGCTGGCAAAGGTGCAAAGGCACAATGATATTTGTAGATTAGCGATTGCAGGTAAATGGAGAGTTTTTTTTTAGCCATATATAATTTCTTTGAGCGCAGGCGCAGCGTTATGTGGTTGGCTGCCATTGCTTCGTTTGTGGCGGTTGGCTTTTTTGCGTCACGCATAAAACTCGAGGAAGACATTACGCGCATTCTCCCGCACGAGAAAAAGCTCGACAAACTCCAGCAGGTTTTTCAGGATTCCCGTTTCTCTGATCTGCTTACCGTAACCTTTTCACAGAAAGATACCTCAAAAGAACCTCTGCCCGATAGTCTGGTTGCATTTGCTGAAGCATTTACCGAAGCTGCTAACGGCAAACTAGCCATTTACATCAAGCACATCAAAGGTAAGTCTGACGACAGCACTGCTATGAACCTGATGCAGGATATTCAGGTTGCATTACCTGTATATCTGAACAAGGGAGACTATGATACGATTGACTCACTCATCTCACCTCCCCGTATCAAAGCGGCTTTGGCATACGACTACAACACGCTGATTTCGCCCTCAGGCCTGGTTCTGAAAAAAATTATTCAGGCCGATCCTGTAGGCATGTCATGGATAGCCATTAAGAAGCTCAGGAAAATTGATGACCAATACGATTCTTACGATGGTTATATAATGACCCGTAATCACCGTAACCTGCAGTTGTTTATAACGCCCGCCAACCCGGCCAATGCCACCGGAAAAAATGCCCGGTTCTTTGAAGCGCTCGACAATACGCTCGACAGCCTGCAACAACGTTTTCTGGGTATTGATGCAAGTTATTTTGGTGCTGCGGCTGTATCGGCTGGCAATGCCGGACAGATTCGCAAAGATACCATGCTCACGCAGGGTATTACAGTTGTGCTGCTGGTGTTTTTTATCGGGTTCTTTTTCCGTAAAAAGCGGGCTCCTGTTCTGATCATGTTGCCCGTAGCGTTTGGCGGACTGTTTTCCCTTTCTGTTATTTATTTTCTGGTAGGGCATATTTCAGTAGTGGCATTGGGTGCCGGATCTATTGTTTTGGGTATTGCAGTAAATTATTCACTCCACATCTTCAATCACCACCGGCACCTGCCCGAAATGCGCGCTGTGATTGCCGATGTCGCCTCACCAATGACCATTGGCAGCTTCACCACCATCGGTGGCTTCCTTTGCTTGTTATTGGTGCCATCGCCCTTGCTCAACGATCTGGGCTTGTTTGCTGCGTTCAGCCTGGTGGGTGCCACACTGTATTCGCTGATTTTCCTGCCGCATTGGATCGTTGGGCGTAACCCCCAGAAGAAACAGGAGCATAATCATGAGCATAACCACAGCTGGCTCGACAAGCTTTCGGAGTTTAAACCTGAGCGAAACAAATACCTGATTGGTGCTATTTTCCTTTTGACCATAGTATTCTTTTACACCGCACGAAATGTGGGTTTTGAGAATGATATGCTGCGGATGAATTACATGCCGCCAAAACTGATTGAAGCCGAAAGCAAACTGAATGCAATCAATGCCTATACCGCTCAGTCTCTTTATTTGCTGGCCGAAGGTAAAACACTCAATGAGGCACTGGAAAACAACGAAAGGGTAGCCGGTAAGCTACAGGAGCTGCAGCATGCTGGTGTCATTAAGAAGATGTCGGGAGTAGGGGAGTTACTCTTGTCTGAAAAAGAACAGCAGGCCCGCATAGCCATGTGGAACAACTACTGGACCCCCGCAAAAAAACAACAGCTCCTCACACAGCTGAAAACCGGCGGTGCAGAATATAAATTCAGCAGCACCGCCTTCAGTCAATTCGAGAATCTCCTCAACCAGCCTTTTACAGCAACTGCACCCACAGAGCTAGGTATTTATCGGTCCGGTATGTTTAATGATTTTATCATTGATAAGCACGGCACAGTTTCGCTGGTTACCCTTATCAAAGTAGATCCCAAACAAAAAGAGTTGCTCACCAAAGCCCTCGATGCCCAGCCCGGTATAGTTCTGTTGGACAGGCAGTACGCCACCAACAGCTTGGTAGGCGAGATCAACACAGAATTCAACAATATTGCCTGGATGACCTCTTTGCTGGTGTTCCTGGCATTGTTACTCTCATACGGCCGCATTGAGCTCACGCTTATCACCTTTATTCCTATGCTCATTAGCTGGGTATGGATACTAGGCATCATGGGTATTTTTGGTATTAAGTTCAATATTGTCAATATCATCCTCTCTACATTTATTTTCGGCCTCGGAGACGACTATAGCATATTCATCATGGATGGGCTGCTGCAGCAGTATAAAACAGGCAAGAAGCATTTGTCTTCATTCAAATCATCTATTTTTCTTTCTGCTATTACCACCATTCTTGGTCTGGGCATACTCATCTTTGCAAAGCATCCGTCGCTCAGGTCTATTGCTGTAATTTCTATTGTAGGTATTTGCTGTGTGGTGCTCACATCGCAGGTACTCATTCCCTTCCTGTTCAACTGGCTCATTACAGATCGTGTCAGCAAGGGCCGTCCACCATGGACGTTGTTTGGCTGGGCTAAAACAGTATTTGCATTCACCTATTTTGTTGTGGGCAGTTTTGTTGCTGCCTTTATCGGCTTCATCTTGCTCAAGTTGAATCCCTTTGCACGAAAAAAGGCAAAGTATATCTATCACGTTGTCTTGTCTAAGTTTACCTGGTCGTTGGTACACATAATGGCAAACGTCAAAAAACATACCGAGAATCCACTCAACGAAGACTTCAGCAAACCAGCTCTTATAATCTGCAACCACCAGTCTGTGCTTGATATTCTTGTAGCTACAGCGCTCCACCCCAAGGTAATATTGCTTACCAATAAATGGGTATGGAATTCACCGGTATTTGGTGCTGTTGTGCGGCTGGCTGATTACTATCCCGTTACTGAAGGCGCAGAGGGTGCACCGGCCGAACTCAAAGAGAAGGTAAAAGAAGGATATTCCGTTATTATCTTCCCTGAAGGTACCAGATCTGTTTCTGGTGAGGTTAAGCGCTTTCATAAAGGTGCGTTTTTCCTTGCCGAAGAACTGGGCCTGGATATACTGCCCATTGTGATGCATGGTTTGGCCTACTCACTAACCAAGGGCGACTTCCTGCTCAAAGACGGAGAGATCAATATACGGTTTCTGCCTCGCATTAAAGCCGAAGATGCTACTTGGGGTTCAGGCTACGCAGAGCGTACCAAATCTATTTCCCGATATTTTAAAGCCGAGTACGAAAAGCTCAGACAAGAACGGGAAGTGCCCAAATACTTCAGGGAGCAGCTCAAATACAATTACATCTACAAAGGCCCCACCCTGGAGTGGTACATGCGTATCAAAACCGGTCTCGAGAAGAACTACGAACCTTTCCATCAACTGGTTCCTGCCAAATGTAAGATACTCGATATCGGTTGTGGCTACGGATTTATGGCATACATGCTCCATTTTCTGTCTAACCAAAGGGTTATTACCGGTGTTGATTACGATGACGAGAAAATTGCAACTGCTGCTCACAACTATCTCAGAAACGAGCATATCAATTTCGAATGTGCCGATGTGACCCGTTATAATGTGTTACCGCACGATGCCATTATTATCAGCGATGTATTGCATTACCTGCAGCCTGATGAGCAGGAGGAACTGATTGCCAAGTGCATCCATAATCTGAATGAAAATGGGCTGCTTATTGTAAGGGATGGCGACGCTGATCTGGGCAAAAGGCACAAGGGCACCGTGCTGTCCGAGTATTTTTCTACCAAGGCATTTAAGTTCAATAAAACTTCTGATAAGCCTTTGTCTTTCTTTTCTTCAACCCGGTTGCGCGAGATAGCAGCCCGCAATAATGCGTCGGTGGAGCAGATAGATAATACCCGTTTCACTTCCAATATCATTTTTGTGCTTAGAAAAATTCAGCCCCCGGTTTATGCATGACTATGATGTAGTGATCATCGGGAGCGGGCTGGGGGGGCTTGTATGTGGTGCTGTTCTGGGCATGAATGGATTCAAAGTTTGCGTATTGGAAAAGAACAGGCAGGTAGGTGGCTGCCTGCAAACTTTCTCCCGCGATAAGACTATTATTGATACCGGTGTGCACTACATAGGGGGGCTGGGAGAGGGGCAGAACCTAAACAAAATATTCAGTTACCTGGGTATAATGGATAAGCTTAAACTGGTTCAGCTCGATAGAGATGGTTTCGATATGATTTGTTTTGGCGATGATGATATTAGTTATCCGCTGGCACAGGGATATGATAATTTCAAGCAGCAGTTACTGAAGAGCTTTCCTGATGAAGAGCCTGCACTCAATAAATACTGTGATACAATAAAGCATGTGTGCAGCCGGTTTCCACTCTACAACCTCCGTAATGGCGACTACAGGGAAAAGGAAGAAGTGCAGCATATAGATACTAAAACCTTTATAGAGTCTCTTACAGACAACAAGCGCCTGCAGCAGGTGCTGGCAGGCAATAGTATGCTGTATGCAGGCGAGGGCAACAAAACACCTTTATACATTCATGCCCTCATAACAAACAGTTTCATAGAGAGTGCCTGGAAATGTGTGGATGGCGGTTCTCAGATAGCAAAACAGCTGCAAAGGAGAATTACTGAGAACGGTGGTGTGGTGCGCAGAAATTGTAAGGTCACAGCCATTTGTGCCGATGACGAGAAAGCAACTAATATCGAGCTTGAAAACGGAGAAACGGTCACAGCAAAGTACTTTATATCTAATTTGCATCCGGCACAGACTATTGAAATGACCAAGAGCAAATTGTTTAGAAATGCCTACAGATCCAGAATGAAAAGCCTGGAAAACACTGCCGGCACTTTTCTGCTCAATATTGTACTGAAGAAAGATACTTTCCCATACCTGAACCATAATTATTATTATCATCGCCACAACGATGCATGGGAGGGCGTGGTTCATAATAACGAAGCCTGGCCACTCACATATGCGCTCTTTGTCAATGCCTCTTCAAGGCATAACGAATTTGCCGACAGCCTCACCATAATGACCTATATGCGGGATGCAGATGTGGCTCAATGGAGCGGCACATTTAGTACTGATTCCCATCCTTCTCATAGAGGTGAAGATTATGAACTGTTTAAAGAACAGCGTGCAGAATTACTTTTGGATGTTGTTGCTCAGAAGTTCCCCAACATAAGGGAGTGTATACATGCCTACTATGTAGCTACTCCGCTCACATACCGCGATTACCAGGGTACTGCAGATGGCAGTATGTATGGTATAGCCAATGATTACCGTGACCCGGTAAAAACGTTCATTGCAGCCCGCACTAAAATACCCAATCTGTTTCTCACCGGGCAAAATCTCAACCTGCATGGTATACTGGGAGTTACCATCAGCTCATTGATCACCTGCGGCGAATTGTTGAACATAGACGATCTACTGGAAAAAATAAATGCATCTTAAATGGAAGACAAAGGATTTACACTCGAAGAGGCAATTGAGATCGCCGACGATTTTGAGGATCTGATAGATACGGAGTTTAATACAGATAGGGTCACAACCTACTTTATCGAAAACGTCTTGGTTGCTCCTTTTTCACCCGATGCCCAAAAACAGTTTGCAGATGCTTATCAAATATCTAAAGACAAGGATGGCGCCCTCAGCTTATATACAGGCAACGAATACGATGTGTTGGTTATGACTTGCAATATAAACGATGAATCGGCTTTAATTCCAATCGATATTCGCACATTCGCTTTGGAAAGAGGCATTAAATACAACTTCCCGTAATAAGGCAGGCCGCTACAATTTTACTGCTTTTCTTTTTCTACCTTTTTCAGCGCAATACTGAATTTGAAATTTTTATGCTGAATATGCACACTGTCCGGTATGCCGTTTTTGTAATCCATCAGCTCAGCCACCACCACCGGCTTCCGTTTCGATGATTTTTCAATACGCACCAGTCGCGTGCAATCCTTGTTCGTTACATAGTAGTCGTTCCCTTTTTTATTAGGCACGGCAACAAAGTTATTTGTATTGTCGGTGAGCACAGTAGCGTTGTTAAGGCTAGGGTGGAGTAGTACCAGTTTCAGATCATTTCTAAGCGCAAGTACCACAGCCTTTTTATCCATCTTCTCAAGTATATAGTTCTTGGTAAACTCACCCTCTTTCGAAAACGAAAAGTCAAAGAACTTTACACCTATCTCATTTGCAAAAACTATTCTTGTACTGCTATCCGGCATTTGCTTAATAAACAAAATCCCGCTGAAGTGGTGCTTTGTTACATCTACATAGGCACTGTACATGGTAGATACATACTGTGGTGTGAACTGCTCTATACAATGCACATCTCCCTTGCCCGGCACTAAATGTTTATAGTAAGAACTGCATCCGGAAAAGCAAACTATAGCGGCTACCCAAAGCCACTTTGAGGTTGTAACTTTTAACTTTTCACTTATTGGCTCACTTAACCGAAAATACCTCATCCTTGATATTTACATTCGTTAACCTGTGCTGAAAACTGATAACCGTATTATCACCCGATTGCTCCTGCATATCTATCTTGGTTACAGTATAGTCCTTCTTGTCCACCGTCAGATTTATGGTCTTGAAAATACCCTTCAGGCTCTTATTGGCTGCAGTAAGCTCTACCAGGTATGCAGAGCCATTTTCAAATAGTTTGTTGGTAAAATTCTTGTTATCCAGTGCCGTTCCCTGCACACAATCTATCATCATATTGTTCACCTGCTCAAATATCTTGTTCGATTTTGCAGACACTTTATTCTCCTTCTGCCCGTCCTTGGTCTTTATGTTCGTGCCATTGATTACCAGCAGGTAATACGATGGTTTCTCATATTCCATCCTAACTTTATTATCTCTCTTAAACCAGAATTTCCCCTTCGATACTATCTTGTCTGCCATCATACTCAGGTTTTTTTCCTGCACAAAATCGCATTGTATCGTCTGGGTTGCCTGTGCGGCTTTTGCAAATTGCTTCTTGAATTCATCGCTGTTGGCCACCGGCTTGTAGCCTGCTGTCTGAGCCTGCAGTTGTATTGTCAGAAAATAAAAAATAATAAAGATCGTTCTACGCATAAGCCCTTATGTTTAGCAGTTCATCTAGCCCTGTTATTTTGTATCCTTTGGCCTGAATAGATTCAATAAGCTCAGGCAACACTGCCGCTGTCAGCTCCATTGAATCGTGTAGCAATATTATGGCACCCGGTTGTAATTGATTGTTAATCTTCGCCAGCAGCTGAGCCTTGTTTTTCGCCGCTGTGTCCATCGACCGTACACTCCATCCCACGGGTATGTAGCCGGTTTTTTTGATAGTGCTTTTAATATTTGGGTTAGTAACACCGTATGGCGGCCTGAACAATCTTACCAGTTTGCCAGTTACTTTCTTTATCTCTGCATCGGCCTGGTGCATGTCGGCAACCATTTTCTTGGTGCTGTACATGTCAAACCAGAAGTGGTGCGAATAGCTGTGATTGCCTATTACATGCCCCTCAGCATCCATTCTTTTCAGAATAGCCTCGTTGCCCTCAATGTTTCGGCCTATTACAAAAAAGGCGGCACGTACGTCATACTTTTTAAGCGTATCCAGTATGTTACCGCTATAGGTGGCATTGGGTCCATCGTCAAACGTCAGGGCTACAATTTTTTCTTCATTCTTACCCTTGCACAGTGCCTGCACAAAATACCCCGATTGTATATTGATACAGCCATAGACTACTATGCCTATTTGCAGCAGCACTACGGCAGCAAACCCCCACCACATGATTACAGGGTAGCCGGTGCTGGTCATAACCAATATTACCAGCAGCAGCAACGGAATCACATGCAGCCTTCTCAGTTTCATTCCTGCCAGAAATTATAGTAGTTAAACCATTGCTCAGGGTACTTCCTCATTTTGCTTTCCAGTTCGTCCGTATAGTCTTTAAGGGCCGCTGGTATCGCTGTTTTCTTATTGTCGGTGTATTCCCTGGGCTGAGAGGTGTACAGGTGGTAGTGCGTATCTGTTTCCTTAAAGCAGAACACATACGCCACCGGCACTTTAAATGTAGTAGCCAGTATAAATGGTCCCATCGGGAATTTAGCTTCAGCACCAAACAGGTTCCCTGTCACCGTTCTGCTGCCTGCTACATACCTGTCGCCATGTATGGCTATCAGCTCATTGTTCTGCAATGCCTTGCTGATCTCATATACATGCGACATATCCTCCTTAATGTAAATGATATTCAGGTTCCTGTCGCTCATCACAGATTCAAGGTACTCTTTTATCTGCTCCCGCTCATTGTCCACCATTACGATGTTCACCTTCATCGTCAGCCGCTTGAAGTAGTAGCCTGCCAGCTCGTAATTGCCTGTATGTGAGCCTATTAGTATGCCGCCCCTGCCGCCCTGTATGATCTCTTCCAGACGGTGCTCACCGTCAAACTCAAAGGTATACGGCACCTTCTGGTTAGACATCACCACTATTTTGTCTATCAGCGACTGCCCGAAAACGTAGTAATTCTTGTACAGCCCTTTAATAGTCTGCCAGCGGTTGTACCCAAGCCGCTTACTCAGAAAGCTTTTGATGTGCCTGGATGATGACCAGGAAAATAGAAAATAGTAAAAGGCTACAAACCTGAGTAGAAAATAAGCTGGTTGTATGCCTGCAAACTTTAAAAGCGCAATGAAAATCCTGTAACCTAGCGTATTTCCTTTGGATTTACCTTGCCACTCCTGGCTCATATAACCTCCTTCTTCTTGATATTGGAATCAATGTAGGCGTAGAAATCTTTGAAGGTAACGATATCATTGAAATCCTCCGGCTTCATCTTAAATCCGAAGTTCGACTCAGTCAGAGCCACCAGGTCAATATAATCAAGGCTATCCAGGTCCAGCGTATTTTTCAGATCAGCCTCAGGCGTAATCTGCCCTGGTTCCAGTTCAAACTCCTCAGTTAGCAACGCATTAATATTCTCGATAATCTCATTATCCATACCCACAAAAGTAAACTATCTTTTTTGAATTTTAAAATGAGGCGGGGGTAGATAACAACATCTATTCCTATTCGCAAATCATTGCTTTAAGTGTAAACAACCTTTTTTAACTTACCTAATCAATCAAACAAAATTTGAGGGGTTAACATATTCATGGAATAATTGTTTTATTAAAGCACATTTATTTATATGCTCAATAATAAGTATAAGCTGTAGTAGAAGCACCGCCATCAGTGGACACTGTCTTTATTCGATTTTTTTCATCATAGGTATATGTGTAGTTTATTGTTTTTTGGTACCAGGGAGTTGTGTTCTTTTCCGTAATTATTGGATTTCGGGATGATTTGCCTAAGAACGACAAACCCATGTATTCATTCCCTATTGAATTCAAGTGAGTCGTGTCATATGTTCTTTCTATAATTGAGTCATAGAAAATATTTCCATTACTTATTATGTAAGCATGATAATTAACTACATCATTCGTTACATAATTGTATACGATTTTACTTGACAAATAACCGTCTGCATTATAGTTGCGTTTTTCGGGTTGTAATATATTGTATTTGGTATGTCCGTAAATACTGTCAGCAAGTCCTGCAGAATTCAAATGATATATTATGACATCTGAAATACTATGGCTGTTTTCATAGTATTTTAATACTATCGAATCCGGATAATAGGTGTAAGTTATTTTTGTGTCATTGTTGATTGTATCTATTATTAGCCTCCATTTATCATCGTAAATTAAATACCGGTAATTTCCTATATTTTTAATTCTCGTAATCCCATTTTGTACCGGTGAATCTTCTTTTTCTTGCAAGTGGCAAATTCTGAAATAAGCAATAAAAGGTAAAATGCGGACTTGGTCAATAGTCTCATAGCAATTTTTCTACAAAGTAAACGTAATCCCCCGTCTGATTAATATATATAGAAAATAAGTTTTTTTTCGCCATTGTAGGTCTTTCGCCGTTGCAGGTCTTATTTTCTTACAGGCAACACTCGCGCTTAGCAGGCCCCCACTGGTTTAAGACTGCGTCTTAAATCAGGATCAAGGCAGTCTAAGAAAAGAAGAAGGCTGCCCTGTTTAGGCAGCCTCATTTTCTGTGTAGCACGTACGGGAGTCGAACCCGTCATTCCTCCGTGAAAGGGAGGCGTCTTAGCCGATTGACCAACGCGCCATTTACCTGGTCAAACATTTCTGTTTCAAATTGCAAATGAAATCAGAAAATCCGCAAACCCAATTTATAACAATACCGTGTTTTTGGGAGTGCAAAGGTAGGTAAGTTTTTTATTCCTGCAAAATTTGTCTGGTAATATTTACTGCATCGCCTCAATAATTCCAATAAAATCGCTGGCTTTAAGTGAAGCTCCGCCAATCAGCCCTCCGTCTACGTCTGGGCAGGCAAATAATTCGGCAGCATTTGAAGGCTTACAGCTACCGCCATATAGGATGGATATTTCCCCCGCAATGCCTGCTCCAAAATGTGCAGCAACAACACTGCGGATATGTGCGTGCATATCCTGTGCCTGTGCCGAACTGGCAGTGCGGCCGGTGCCGATGGCCCAAATTGGTTCATATGCAATGACAACATTCTTAAATTGTTCAGCATTTAGGTGAAACAGCCCGGCTTTTACCTGCGATTCTACATATTGATTCATGGTACCTGCATCGCGTATTTCCAGCGGCTCTCCGCAGCAAAAAATAACCTGCATTTCGTTGTTCAGTGCCTGGTTTACCTTTTTAGCCAGCATTGCATCGTCTTCTTTGCAGTATTCCCTTCTTTCTGAGTGGCCAATGATTACATAGTTCACCTCTGCACTTTTAAGCATAGATGCGGCAACTTCACCGGTATATGCGCCTGAGGCTTCGTGATGGCAGTTTTGCGCACCCAACATTACAAAGTCCATACCGGCAAGCTGCGACGCAGTTTGTGTGAGATGAAGGTAGGGTGGTGCGATAACAACCAGTTTATTACTATTTAATGCAGGCAGGTTTTTGAAAATGTCGTTTACCAACTGTGCACCTTCATTCAGGTTCAGATTCATTTTCCAGTTTCCTGCAACTATTTTTTTACGCATATGTTGTTTTTGAAAATTTATTAATTAATGGCCGCAAAGATACAAATGCCTGTGGGAACTTTATAGTTTGCCTCCCCGTTATAGATTTTTACAGCACTACCGGTTTCTGGTGCAGGTCGTATATGTATCTGTACATGGCAATTTCCTTTTGGGATATCTGATGGTTACGCCTTGCCATCATTTTTCCGGCGGTTTCCATAGCCCTGTCAAAATTGTAGTTGGTAACGCCTTCATTTCCTCCCCAGGTAAACGATCGAATGTATTTTTCGGGGAAACCTCCGCCAAAAATATTGCAGGATACTCCGGCTACAGTACCTGTGTTGAACATAGTATTAATGCCGCATTTAGAATGATCGCCCATCATAAGGCCGCAAAAAATAAGGCCGGTTTTTACAGATTTGTTTTCAGCTTCGTCCCAGATCTTTATTTCGTCATAATTGTTTTTCAGATTAGAGCAATTTGTATCAGCTCCCAGATTGCACCATTCGCCTATTACTGCATTGCCAAGATATCCGTCATGAGCCTTGTTGCTGTTGGCAAACATAACCACATTATTCAGTTCACCACCTACTTTACATCCGGGGCCAATAGTGGTTGCTCCATAAATTTTTGCACCCATTTTCACAACAGCCTGCTCACATACCGCTACCGGGCCTCGCATCAGGGTGCCTTCCAAAACTTCTGTACCAGCAGCAATGTACACAGGGCCCGCTGCTGCATTGATAATACACCCTGCATAAATATTTGCTCCTTGTTCTATGAACAGATTTTCTTTGCCGGTAACAGTAACGCCTTCCGGAATTTCAGCACTTATTCTGTTTTTAGTTATTAGCTCGTAATCGTACCGTATGGCTTTGTCATTTAGTGTGAAAATATCCCAAACGTGTTCCAGTTTTATGATTTCCTTCTGGTATTCAGTTGTTTGCAGCCCCTTAAACTCTGTTAGTAATTCAGTCACAGATAAAGGTTGTTTTATTGTGCGTGCAGCAATTATTATTTCGCCTTGTACCAAAAGTGTTTCAGCTGGCAGTTCCTGTATTTTCTCTAGCAGTGTTTCGTTGCCCAATATTCCACCATTGATGAACATATTTTCTTCGACCATAATGGCAGGGTATAATTCCTGAAGATAGTTTTCTGTCAGGGTGCTGGTTTTTTTTCCGAGTAAGGTTTCCCAACGGCCGCGCATTGTAAGTATACCGCACCTGATATCTGCTACAGGGCGCGTATGTGTAAACGGCAACAGGCGGTCTCTGGTAAAGTCGTCAAAAAGTATGTAATTCATAACTTGGTAAAATTAAAAAAATCCCAACCAAAGCAGGGATTTTTCAAGTACAATAAAAATGTCGTTATGCGGTAGTTTATTATTTCTTTTCGTAGCGCTTCCTGAATTTTTCAATTCGGCCTGCTGTATCAACAAACATTGATTTACCAGTATAAAACGGATGAGAAGTATTGGAAATTTCGACTTTCACCAGTGGGTATTCGTTCCCATCTTCCCAGGTGATTGTTTCTTTGGTTGGAGCCGCCGAACGGGTCAAAAAAGTATGCTCGTTTGACGTATCTTTAAATACAACTAAACGGTAAGCTTCAGGATGGATGCCTTTTTTCATTTTATAATTGTTTAATGCATGGATTTTGCCATGCGTGATTAAGGGTGCAAATGTACGAAAAAAATTAGAAAATCAACATTAATAGTTAATTCATCCATGACTTTGTAAAAAAAAGCTATTCAGGTAAAAGGATTCTGTGATTATAATAAAAACTTCTTGAGGTCTTCTTCTGCTCCCTCAGCAGAGCTATACTTGCCGATAATCTTACCATTAGGGTCAATCAGGAAACCTTGAGGTATAAACTGGACTCCATACGTATTAGCAGGTACGCAATTGCCTGTATTCCAGTCAACAAGGTCGCTCATGTGGTATGGCCACAGCAGGTTATCCGCCTTAATAGCATTTACCCATTTTTCCTTGTCCTTGTCCATAGACACACTAACAACTGTAAATCCGTTTTTAGCATTTTTGAATTTTTTATCTGAATACTCTTTATACATTTTTACCAGGCCGGGATTAGCGCGGCGGCATGGCCCACACCAGGAAGCCCAGAAATCAAGCAGCACGTAACGCCCTTCATTTATCTTAGATAAAACTATTTTTTTGCCATCAGGGTTACTGAAAGCCAAATCAGGGGCTTTTTGCCCAACTGCTATTTGGGTATTTTCATATTGAGCCGTTGCCGAAAAAGCAACACTAAATGACAAAACTATTGTTGCTAAAATGTTTTTCATTGAATCTTGTTTGTTTAACTGATAAAAGTAGAATAAAAAACAATAAGTCTTTACTTTTCGGTCCCATCAACGAAACTAATTTTGGTAATTGAGTAAAAACAGTTGATTTTTAACCAAAAGTTGTATTATCGGGTAGCCACTTTAGGTGAATACCTCAGTGGAAATTTAAAAATGTTCAATAATAAAAATATAGCTTATCTTGCTACCAAATTGACTATTATGACCCACTTCTTTTACAAATCCTGTCGGCTCCTCGCTTTTACTTTTGTTTTTGCGCTTTCCATTTTTTCAAATTCCAATGCCCAAATTATTACGACTGTAGCCGGAAACGGCACCTGGGGTTATAGTGGAGATGGCGGGCCAGCTACTTCAGCAATGATTTATTGGCCCTGGTCCGTTGCTTCTGACATGGTTGGGGGCTTTTATATTGGCACCTGGTATGGCGGCTCAGGTTATGCCCGCATTCGTCGGGTAGATTATTCGGGAATTATTAACACCTGTGCGGGTACTGGCAC
>OMJB01000121.1 GCA_900299255.1 Sphingobacteriales bacterium | reverse complement strand
CGTCAGATTCAGTTTGTATGCGTAGGTATAGGAGATAACTGTTGTAACAAAAAGAATATCGAAATAAGCATGGCTGAATATAATACAGATACCCAGGTGGATGGCTGCCAGTAACAGGTACCACTTCCGTTGCATGCTGAAAGACTGTTTTAAGAAACTGAACCGTATGGCAGGGTTGTGGGCAATAACATAACTGATACTGTAGGAGATGCCAAGGTTGACAAGAATGCTGTAAAAAGGAAGTGTATTGAGTACATTGACATAGAACGAATAATTTTCACGCGCCAGAACTTTTGAGAAAATTCCGCCGATGAAAAATTCGATCACTATGAGTATGAAAAAAGACAACCAGTAAAACAGTATCCCGTTCTTAACCCAACGGACAATTGACGAAAAGAGATGATTCAAATGCACCATTCTGAAAGCGGTGTTTTAGAACTGATGCATCCAGTACACTTTGAGTCGCATTTTATTGTCATGTAATTGGGGTTAACATGTAGATTGGGAACCGGCCTTTGGTTGCTGTTCAATGCAAATTTGTTTTTCATTTCAATCTGGCTTATAAAGATAGAAAATCATTGTTCCGTTATAGCGATTTTTGCTTTCAGTTAATATATTTTTATACTCTTTAGGTTCAAACAAGTATCTTTTTTCGGTACCTTTGACGATTGTCTTTTTTGAACTGCAGCAGATAAATGTCATTACCCCCAATATTGCGTTATGTTTATAACCATGGCACCGAAGAGGTTATTAAACGTGGTAAAAAAATTTTTTACACATCAGGCGTTCAGATGCTGGATGTAGATCATCTGCTGGAACAGGTTCGTTTCAGGGTGCGTAACGATCTGTATCAGAACTACTATACTGTAACCGTCAACAAATACTTGCAGCCAAAGGACCTGGCGGTGAGGTGTCAGTGTCCTTACAATCTGGGAGAGATATGCAGGCATGAAGTTGCCGCTCTTTTTCAGCTGAACGATATTTTGCAAAGTGGTTTTTTTGAAAATACCAGCATTACCTATGATCAGAAGCACACCGTGGTGCGGATGCGGCAGATCAACAGGCAGATGCTTCAGATTTTCACTTCTCCTGAATCGCTGGAAAAGGCAGAGCGAATAGCAAACGGCAGCAAGGTTCATATCACTTCAAATAAAAACGACCGGATTGAAGCAGAAGTGCCTGATGACAAAGGGTTTTTTAATGTAACGGTAAAGCAGAATGAAGAAAGGTTTTTTGATACTTCATGCGGCTGCACAGAAAAAAGCCATCCGCTTTGTGTGCATAAAGCAGCCCTTTTTCTGCAGGTATTAAAAACACTTGGTTCGCAGTTTTTTAACTCCATGCAAAACTGGGACGTGCAGAAGAATAAGTTGCTGGAGCAGTATGGTTATTCAATAAATGATGACCTTACCAACAAATTTACTTTTACATACGAGAATAATAAACCGTTTTTGCGGGTATTGGATCCAAGTATCAGAAAGCTCGAATCAAAGCAGCCGGTAAAAGCTGTTGAAGCTGAAATACCGGTTATAGCTGCAGAAGAAAAGAGGCTGGGTATTGTTTTGGATACCCATGCTCCGGCATTCCCTTTTGTTGAAGTCCAGCTGATTGCGGGAAAAGCAAGCGAAGACGAAAGAAAACTGATTGATGGAATTGAGAAGCTTGAATTTCATCAGTATATAAACCCTACCAGGTACAGGCAAGGCGAAAGAGACCTGCTGCCCTTTGTGCGGAAATTCCATAAGGATGAGCTGCTGAAATTTCTGAAAAAGAACCTGCCGTTTGGTGATTTTCTGCACGACTATGAATCTGTGATCAAGGATGTGCCGGCGGAGGAAGTCAAAGAGCAGGTATGGGAGTATCTGCTTCCCAAGTATCTGAAACTGCTTGACAGGTATTCGGCATATCCGTTTACTTATGTCAGGAAGCCCGGTAAGCTCTTATCGCTGGCTGGAATACAGGAAGTTGAATTTTCAGAACAGCCTGTTCATCCACAGTTGATTGTAAAAAAGCAAAGCAGAGGCTTTTCGGTTACACTGGAGTGGATTATAGATAATACTGCAGTTGCCTATTCTGACGTAAAGATTGTCAATGCTGCCCTTATTTTATATTCAGGCAAAGTTCTTTGTATTGGCTCAATACCGGAACTGCAAATAGCCGAATTGTTTCAGCCTAATGGTAAGATAAGCCTGGTTAAAAATGAATGGCCGGCATTTCTGGAGCAGAAAGTGATGGGCTGGAGCGCAAAAGTGCATGTTCATTTTTCTGAAGAACTGACGGAACACATAGCTAGGGAGAAACCAGGTTACCGCCTATATCTCAGTGAAAGGGAACAGACGCTGGTTATGCAGCCGGCATTTGTATATGGCAGCGTAGAAATCAGGCCCGATTTTTTTGGTGATGTAATACAGCCGCATAACGGTATTGTGAAGATCATTCAGCGCAGTGAGGCGCAGGAACAGGATTTTATGGAGTTGTTGCAGACTTTGCATACCGATATCCAACTCAATAAAAAGGAAAAATATTTTTATTTGCCTGGTACTTCTGTACTGGCCAATAACTGGTTTTACAGATTTACTGACCTGATGAAGGAGTGGAACGTCGACCTGATGGGCTTTGACGGCCTGAAGAATCTGCGTGTAAATGTACACAAGCCGGAAACGCTGGTGCATGTTAGCAGTGGCATTGACTGGTTTGATGCATCCATAGAGTTGAAATTCGGGGAACAGGTTGTATCTATAATTGAAGTTAAAAAGGCTTTGGCGCAACGGCAGGGTTTCGTCAAGCTGGGCGACGGCTCAATTGGTTTGCTGCCCGAAGAATGGCTGCAGAAGTACAGCCTTCTGCTTAAAATGGGTGAGGCGAAAGGCAATAAAGTAAGGCTGAAAAAGTACCACTTTAGCGTTCTTGATGAACTGCTTTCTGAAATAGACGAGGATTCACTGCAGGAGGAACTCGTAATCAAGAAAGAAAAGCTGGAGAATATTCTTTCTAATGATTATAGCAGAATTCCAGCGCCCGATCATCTGACGGCAACGCTGAGGCCCTATCAGCTGGCAGGTTTTCAATGGCTGTTGTTTTTGAATGAAGCAGGGTGGGGTGGTATACTTGCCGATGATATGGGTTTAGGAAAGACTGTACAGACACTTGCGTTTTTCCAGTATTTTAAAAACCAGAATCCGGAAGTAAAATTTATGGTGGTGTGCCCGACCACACTTATGTATAACTGGGAGAATGAAATAAAGAAGTTCACTCCCGAACTGACGCATGTAATTCATCATGGGCCGAAACGTCGTATTGATCCCGGTACCTATACAGAGGAAATAATCATTACAACATATGGTACTATGCGCAGTGATATTAAGGCATTCAAAGAAATAGAATTCGATTATGTTGTACTTGATGAATCCCAGTCTATTAAGAATCCTCAGTCGCAGGTAGCTAAGTCTTCGTTACTGCTCAAAAGTAAAAACAGGCTTGCGCTGAGCGGTACCCCTGTTCAGAACAATACTTTTGACCTGTATGCGCAAATGAATTTCCTCAATCCGGGTATGCTGGGCAGCCGCGAGTTTTTTATGAGTGAATTTGCTACACCCATAGATAAATTCAGGGAAGATGAAGTAAAAATGCAGCTACGTAAGCTCACACACCCATTTCTGCTCAGGCGCACAAAAGAACAGGTAGCTAAAGACCTGCCTGAAAAAACAGAAACAATCTTGTATTGTGAAATGGGGCCAGAACAGCGTAAAATTTATGATTCATACCGAAATATCTACAGGTCGCAGATTCTGGGCATGATTGAAGAACGTGGTATTGAGCGTTCACAGCTGCACATTCTGCAAGGGTTAACCAAACTAAGGCAGATATGCGATTCGCCTGCCATTATGAACGAAGAAGAGCGGTTTCATAACTACTCTGTAAAGTTGGATGAGCTCAGCAGGGAAATAAACGAAAACGTTGGCGATCATAAGGTGCTGGTTTTTTCTCAGTTTCTGGGTATGCTGGCATTAATTCGTAAAAAGCTGGAGGACGATGGTATCCCCCATGTTTATTTTGATGGCAGCAGTTCGTCTAAAGAACGTGAGGAAGCAATTCAGGAGTTTCAAAACAACCACGGATGCAGAGTGTTCCTCATTTCCCTCAAAGCAGGTGGTATTGGTTTGAACCTAACTGCAGCCGACTATGTGTATATTGTTGACCCGTGGTGGAACCCTGCTGTAGAGCAGCAAGCCATTGACCGTACACACCGTATCGGGCAGACCAAAAATATTTTTGCATACCGCCTGATTTGCAAAGATACCCTTGAGGAAAAAATGCTGCAGTTGCAGGAACATAAACGCGCTCTGGCCGCCGATCTGGTTTCTGATGATACTGCAATGATGAAACGCCTTACAAAGGATGACATTGCTTTCCTCTTTAGTTAACCACACTGGTTACTTTCGTGGAATAGATTTCGTCAGGTAATCAGTTGAATAACTTCCAATATCCACGACACTAAAAATTAATACCCGGTTTATCCGGGTATTAATTTTAGTTTTTTACTTCCGCCATCCTCCCCCCAGTGCACGGTAGAGGTTAATGTTGTTGTACTGTTGTTTCTGTCTGGTGTGAACTACATTAAGCTCCGCTTCCAGTGCATTTTTCTGGGCGGTAATCACCTCAAGGTAGTTTGCATATCCGGCAATGTATAGGTCGTTGGCAATTTTTACACTTTCATTCAGCGCATCAGCTTCCTGTTTGTTAAGCTGATGCTGTTTTTCCAGATTGTCCATATTTGTTAGTGCTGTATTCACTTCGTGGTAGGCATTCATCACCGTTTTACAGAACTGGTAGAATGCGCCCTTGTTTTCGGCCAGTGAGAGTTTGTGATTGGCTTTCACCGTATTCCTGTTAAACAGGGGGGCGGCAATTCCTCCCAGAATGTTGAAGGCAAAACTTTTTGGGTCAAAGAGCAGGCTTGCATCATAGGAGTTAAATCCTGCCATGGCAGTTATGCTTACCGATGGAAAGAATGCAGCCTTTGCAGCAGCTATTTCAGCTTTCGTAGCTTTCAACTCTGCTTCGGCCTGCAATATATCTGCCCGGTTAGAAAGCATTTGTGCAGGTATTCCTGCGGCCACAGATGCTGTGGGAGGTGAGGATGGCCTATTCCGGATTATGGCACCTTTATAGCGCCCCAGCAGGAAGTTGAGTTCATTTTCAGTTATTCTTATATCCTGTTTCACCCGGTATTCCATTCCCTGCGTGCGGTACAATTGTGCTGCAAATTGTTTTACAGCAAGTTCGGTGGCGCGCCCTCCTTCTTTTTGCATTTTGATGATGCTTAGGGCATCCTCCTGTAGTTTTATATTCTTTTGTATAATTTCCAGTTCTTCGTCCAGCGACACCAGTGCGTAGTAGCGGTATGCTGCTTCTGCTACTATATTGGTTGTAATGAGGTTGCTTCCTGCTTCACTTGCAAGGTACCTCAGCTACGCAGCCCGCTTCCGGTTTTTAAGCTTGCCCCATAAATCGGCTTCCCAGCTGCTTGATAGGCCTGCAAAGTGGTCGTAAAACGAAGGCCCGGAGATTTCACTGGATTCAGCAACACCGCTGCCATCTACAGTATACCGCCCATACTGCATGGCTCCAGTTGTCACAGTTGCGTCGAGTGAGGGCATTAACGCGCCCCTGTGTAGCATAAGGCTGGCTTTTGCAGCTTCAACTTTCTGCAATACAATTTTAATATCTGCATTGTTCTGAAGTACTGTGTCAATTAATGCTGTGAGTACCTTGTCTGTAAAGAACTGATCTATGGTCAAAGGAGTATGTTCAGTTTTGCTCTGCCCAGCGTTGAAATCTGCAGGTACTTTCATCTCTGCCGATGTAAGTGCTTTGTCCTGTGCGCTGCATGCCGAAAGCCATAGCAGAAGTATGGCTGGCAGCAGTATTGCTTTATTCTTGTGTATCAAGGTCATGATTGTGCGTTTTATGCTGGTGTTGTGATGATGATTGTTTATGATGGATATCAAGGTCTTGCAGCGGTGTGAAATTTTTCTTTCTGATTTTCTCGTCAAGCGATGCGAAAATGTAATAAAGTCCGGGGATTAGTATCACACCGAAGATTGTGCCGGTAAGCATGCCCCCTGCCGCAGCAGTACCTATTGCCCTGTTGCCTGACGCGCCTGCGCCATGCGCAAAGCAAAGCGGAATAAGGCCAGCTATAAACGCCAGCGATGTCATAAGAATGGGCCGAAGCCTAAGTACCGCGGCTTCAATAGCCGATTGAAGTACAGTATGTCCCTTTTTATGCACCAGCACAGCATATTCCACTATAAGGATAGCATTCTTGCCTAGCAGCCCTATGAGCATAATTAGGGCTACCTGTGCATAAATGTTGTTTTCCTGTCCTGTGAGTTTCAGCAGGAGGTAGGAACCGAATATGCCCGTTGGCAATGACAGTATAACGGGCAGTGGCAGTAGAAAGCTTTCGTACTGTGCCACCAGCAGCAGGTAAACGAAAATAAGGCAGATGATAAAGATGAAAATTGCCTGATTGCCCGCCAGCACTTCTTCTCTCGTCATACCCGACCATTCTATGGAGTATCCTTTAGGAAGCACTTCACTTGCAGTTTGTTCCACTGCTTTAATCACATCTCCGCTGCTGTATCCTTTGGCCGCATCTCCGTTTATCATAGCAGACAGGTACATATTGTAGCGCGTAAGCTTCTCTGGGCCGTATACTTTCTCCAGTTTCATAAATGTGGAATACGGCACCATTTCACCTTTGTCGTTTTTTACATATAGGTCAAGCAGGTCTTCAGGTTTGCGGCGATAGTCCGGTGCCGCCTGCAGCATTACTTTATACATCTGTCCAAACCTGATGAAGTTGGATGTGTAGTAACTGCCCAGCAGTGTTTTGAGTGTGCTCAGGGCATTTTCTATATTCACGCCTTTCTTTGCTGCCATGTCCTGATCAATATTCACAATATACTGCGGGAAATAAGGGTCGAAGCCTGTTACAACATTTACCAGCTCTTTACGCTTAGCCAGCTTTTCCATCAGAATTTTTGTCTGTTCCGCGGTTTGGGTAATGGCATCATCTCCATTTTTATTGAGCAGCCTTACTTCAAAACCGCCTGCATTGCCAAAACCCGGTACCGTAGGTGGTGCGAAAAACTGTATGCTGGCATCATTGACCACTTTCGACTTTTCAGTCAGCTCTGCAATGATCTCATTTACATTTTTTCTTTTGTCCCATGGCTTCAGGTTGATCATAAGCATACCGTAAGATGCACCGGCAATGTCATTCATCAGGTTATAGCCGGCGAGAGAGGATACTGATTCTACTCCTTCTGTTTTTGAGGCTATTTTGCTTATTTCATCCAGCGCTTTTTCTGTTCTTTCCAGGGTGGCTCCGGCGGCAGTGGTCACATTCACATATACCATACCCTGATCTTCAGGTGGAATGAAGCCGGTAGGCAGCAGGCTGTTTACCCCCCATGTAGCAACGAAAAAGGCAGCCAGCAAACCCGTAAATACCAGTTTGCGATTAGTAACTGCCAGCAGGAGGCCTTTGAATTTGCCCAGCATTTTATCATACCCCGTATTAAACCGGCCGAAAAACCGCTGCAGAATATTGCTCTTTCCTCCTGTCGGCTTGTTGTGTACCGGCTTAAGAATAATGGCACACAGCGCAGGGGTAAGCGTTACAGCATTGATGCCCGAAATAACAATGGCGATTGCCAGCGTTATGGAAAATTGTTTATAGAATATGCCCACAGGGCCATCCATAAAAGCCACTGGAACAAATACTGCCGACATAACCAGCGTTATAGCTATAATAGCGCCGCTTATTTCTTTCATTGATGCTATTGTGGCATCAAACGCCGATAGATGGTGCTGCTCCATTTTCGCATGAACTGCTTCTACCACCACTATCGCATTATCCACAACAATGCCTATAGAAAGTACCAGCGCAAACAATGTCATAAGATTGAGTGAGAAGCCCATAGCATGCATAAAGAACAGCGTGCCTATTATAGCCACTGGCACAGCCAGCGCGGGTATGATGGTCGAACGCCAGTCTTGCAGGAATATGAACACAATCACAAAAACCAGCAGAAATGCTTCAACCAGCGTTCTGAGTACCTCGTGAATGGATGCATCTAGAAATCTCGAAACGTCATAGCTGATGTTATAAGTCATACCTGATGGAAAAGAACTTTGCTTGAGTTCTTCCATCCTGTTCTTGATGTTGTCAATTACCTCGCGCGCATTGGAGCCGGGCCTCTGCTTGATCATAATCGAGGCAGAAGGCCGTCCGTCGGTTTTAGACGTCATCGAGTACGAGAGCGAACCGAATTCAATTGATGCGACGTCTTTAAGCCTCAGAAAAGAACCGTTATTTTCAGCGCGGATAATAATGTTTTCATATTGTTCCGGTTTAAAGAACTTGCCTGTGTACTTGATTACATACTGAAGTGCCTGGGCGTTTTTTCCTGAGCTTTCGCCGGCCTTGCCCGGTGCTGCTTCTACGTTCTGGTTTCTGATGGCAGCTATCACTTCATCGGTCGAGAGGTTGTATGCAAGCATTCTGTCCGGTTTTAGCCACACCCTCATGGCATAATCCTGCAGCCCCATAATATTTACGAAACCTACACCGTCTATGCGTTTCAGTTCCTTGAGTATGTTGATGTCAGTAAAGTTGTAAATGAATTTTTCATCGTGAGCAGTATCATCGCTGATGATGTTCAGGTACATCAGCATACTGTTTACTTCTTTTTCAGTAGTAACCCCGGCTTTGATTACTTCCTCCGGCAGTTCATCCAGCACTGTTGTTACACGGTTCTGAACGTTTACTGCGGCCACATCAGGGTCAGTCCCTACTTTAAAGAACACTTGAATATTGGTCGTTCCGTTGTTGCTGGTTACGGTCGACATATAGGTCATGCCCGGTACGCCGTTTATCGCGCGTTCCAGCGGTATGGCTACCGCATTGGCGCAAACTTCGGCATTGGCGCCCGTATAATTTGCCGTCACAGTAACTTACGGTGGTACAATGTCCGGAAACTGGGTAACCGGTATTTTTAATAATGCTATTACGCCCAGCAGCACAATGATCAGTGAGATCACCAATGACAATACGGGCCTCCGTATGAACAGGTTGAACATAGTTATCCTTTAAATGATAAGAAATACAGCTGATGCTGCAGCTGTTATTTTAAGGCCGTCTTTATGGTCGTGTTTGCAGGCATGCTGACGGGTGCTACTTTCATGCCCTCTTTAATATTCTGAATACCTTCGTACACTACCCGTTCGCCTTCCTTAAGTCCGGATGCTACGATGTACAGGTCGCCAGTGCGCCCCGCAGGTACAAAGCTTTTCATTTTCACCACATTATTGGCGTCAAGCACAAAGACATAGTTTTTGTCCTGTATCTCGAATGTAGCTTTCTGTGGCACAGTAATGGATGCTGTTGTTTTTTCTACCAGTTTTACCTTCCCAGATGCCTTGTGCTTGAGCAGGTGCTCCGGATTAGGGAAGCTGGCACGTACAGATATTGAACCGGTATTACCATTAAATTCGCTTACCACTGTTTCAATATGGCCTGTATGCGGATATTGCTGCCCGTCAGACAGCACAAGTGAAGCCGTTTTTTGTTCGTTCATGGAATTGTCATCCGTATCCCTGCTGAGTGCCAGGTACTCATTCTCTGAAATATTGAAATAGGCATACATGGTACTAATGTCTGAAACCGTTGTAATGAGTGTACCCTCATCCAGTAAACTTCCGGTTTTGAGTGGTATGCGGTCAATCACACCGTCAAACGGAGCGCGTATGGTTGTGTAGCTGAGCCGGTGAATTGCATGCTGCACCGCCGACTCTGCTTCCTGCGCCTTGGCTTCAGCTGATTTTAGTTTGGAGTAGGCAAGGTCCAGTTCCGACTGGCCTATGATCTTTTTCTCCACCATGGTTTTCACGCGGTTATATTCCACCTCCGTGATCTTTGCTTCTGCTTTAAGACTATTGAGCACAGCCCTGGCTTTCTCAACCTCAAACCGGAACTCATTATCTCCGATTTTAAACAGTATTTGTCCCTTTTTCACATATTGTCCTTCGTCAACAAAAATACCATCCAGAAATCCGGATATTTTGCTGTGCAGTTCTACATTCCTTACTGCATGTATCTCTGAAACGTAGAACTGTGGCAGTGTGAGCGATTGTGATTCGATATTTACTACAGGTACTTCCTGTAATTTGGTTGTGGTGGTGTTTCCCCCATTGTTGCAGGAGGCAAACAGAAACCCGAGTATACACAGGGGCGCAATAATCTTTAGGTACATATGAATTTTTAATTGATCAAACAATAGAATTGAGGGCTGCTTAGCCCGTTACAATAAATTCTGAATGCCTGAAAAACTAAAAAACTGCGCAGCGGTAGAGAGAGGTATAATAATCCGGCCTCGGTATAAAACAGTAAGAATCAGGGTAAGTATTTTGCTGCCCCAGAAATGTATATGCTCTGCGACTGATACCTGATTCATAAGCCTGTCTGTTAAAGTAGATTTGAAAAGTTTGCCTTCTGCTGTGGATGATATGGTGCCTGCGCGGGTGAAACTCGGTAGATTTAAAATAACTGTCTGTTCCGGCATTTTCCGGTGAGTATTCACTTACATATTCAACGTCATCTTCATCCTGCTCATCTGTAGCTGCATTTAGCCCGCTCCCCGACAGAAACAGCAATACAGTTATGCCCAGAAGGCATAGCAGTAGCCGGGAATTATGGATCAATATTTGCAGTGCTTTTTTCACTTCACGCCTGATGATGAGCGTAAAGATAATTTTGGATTCTCTAAAGAAATGCTAAAGTAGGGGGCATACAAATTAGCACAGGAATCTGGATGCGGGCTGGTTGCGGGTTCTAGGTATGTGTATTCCTTTGTAGCAGCCTGTGGCGGTACACATATAGCAGGTGGTTCAGCTAGCTGGTTTTTATCCCGGCAGTTGTGAGGTTTATTTTTTCACTCCCGCCAGGATAATCAAAATTGAGGTAGTAATACCTGTGCTCCCCAGACTTTTCCCAGGTGATCCGCTCATTGCTGATGTCCTTCCATTCGCGCATTGCACCCTGTTCTATTGCCAGGCCCTTTTCACCAATCGTTATAAATGGTTTTCTGCTGGTGCCAGCATGTACAAATTTTTGGTTCATGAGCAATAATGCTAACCCGGCAAAAAGCA
Source organism: Sphingobacteriales bacterium (assembly GCA_900299255.1). Classification (GTDB taxonomy): domain Bacteria; phylum Bacteroidota; class Bacteroidia; order Chitinophagales; family Chitinophagaceae; genus Nemorincola. Next base: position 13,208 of record OMJB01000121.1, on the reverse strand, counting down.
AGGCAACAGCAGCTGTCATAGATAGCAGAGCAATCACACCTGCTGATAGAATACATAATCCCCCGGCAATAATCAGCGTATACCTATACTTGTACAGCACAACCTCGTCTGGCAGTGTATAGTCGTCAGTGAACACATATTTTTCCGAGAACCTGTTTTCCAGTTCAGCCAGGCGTTCTTTGTTGGCAACGGATACCATTTCATATTTCCCATACCACGCCCCATCCCTGGGCAGCAGTTGTTCTGTAATTGCCGCCTGCCTCAATTCATGCACATCATCTACATTGGTAAATGCCCAAATTCTCCAGCGCACGGTCAGGTACGAGGAAAGCAGGACAGCACATAGTCCGCCCAGCACAAATCCTGCAAAGGTTCCGTAAAATACCTGAATATCAGCAAGCCATGCGGCAACACTGCATGCGGCAGTAAATCCTATAAAAGTAGCCACCAGCGGAACCTTCACGTGCCACAACCCTTTCTTCAGGGCTTGCTCCACTGTTATTGTCCCGCCCATGCTGTTGTTAAGCTGTTACCTTGTCTTGCACAAATTCAAGTGCTTTGGCAACCATATTCTTAGAGCCTATGAATATCGGTGTGCGCTGATGCAGTTCAGTGGGTACAATGTCCAGTATGTTGCCCTGTCCGTCACTGCCGGTACCGCCTGCTGCCTCCACAATAAAGGTCATGGGGTTGCATTCATACTGCAGGCGCAGCTTTCCTTTTGGGTTGCTTTTATCAGCCGGGTAAATGAAAATACCACCTTTAATGAGCGTGCGGTGCAGATCTGCAACCATCGAGCCTATGTAGCGGTGTGTATATGGCCTTCCTTCTTCTTTTTTGCTTTCCATACAGTAAGTCAGGAAGTTCTGCATGCCTTCTGAGTACTTGTTGGTATTGCCCTGGTTCAGGGAGTAGATTTTTCCGTTCTGCGGCAATGTGATGTTCGGATGCGACAGGCAAAACTCGCCTATTGAGGGTTCAAGTGTGAAGCCATTAACACTCATTCTGGTAGCATACACCATCATGGTGCTTGATCCGTAAATGATATAGCCTGCTGCCATCAGTTTGTTACCGGGCTGCAGAAAATCTTCTTTTGTACAAGGCTGCCCCAGCGGACTAACGCGCCTGTAAATAGAAAATATAGTACCTATTGAAGCGTTTACATCAATGTTCGATGATCCGTCAAGCGGGTCAAACAAAACTACGTATTTGGAATTGGCAGAGTAGGTATCTTCATAACAAAGATGTTCGTCATTTTCTTCGCTGGCAATACCTGCACAGTCTGTGCTGTTCTTGAGTATGTTAATCAGGGTGTCATTAGCAAATACATCGAGTTTCATTTGCTCCTCGCCCTGCACATTGGTGGCACCATGCTGTCCCAGAATATCCGAAAGCCCGGCTTTACGAACGTTTTTATTGATGATCTTGCCTGCCAGCCCTATGTCTCTGAGCAAAGCTGAAAGTTCGCCTGTGGCCTGTGGGAATTTTCTTGTTTCCTGGATGGTAAACTCATCCATGGTTATTAACATATTCTGTGACATTATGGTATGTTTAATTTTTTGCAAATTTAAAGCAAAATCCGCAGATAGGCTATACATGCACGCCGTTTAAACGTGACAGTATCAGCCGGGCTATTAAACTCAGACTTTGTTTTGAGCCGCTACCTGCCACCGTTGGCACGCAGGTCGTGCAGGCAGTTGCTGTCAAGCACCGGAATTTTGGTGTACGCGCCCAATCCCTTGTGCAGTTCTATAGCATAGTGCATCAGGCAACTGGTGTTGGTACAGTGGAAGCCATGCGCCACATCTCTGTGTGCTGTCTGTACCGGTGATCCCAGGTCTACAAGCCCCAGCAGATGACAGATCTCATGATCCAGTACACTGGTGGTAAGCGCCGCTCTCGTAATTCCACCAGTGCTCCCAGTGTTCCCCGAGTGGTCCGAAATGTCTTTTCCAAGCAGGCAAACGGATGTGTTTCTAAATGCAAATCCAAGCGTGGTTACTGAAGTATCATAGCCGTCAGTTATGAGCACGTACACCGATATGGTTGTGCCACTTGTGTAAGCAGTCCGGTACTTTTTCTCTATCAGCGCTGCTTTTAACGGAGTTATACTGTCTCCGCTGCCGGGTATTTCCATCGTGTTGATCATGATACCCGCCGGTTTATTGCATACACTGTTTAAAAACGCTGACAGATTGCTTACCGCTTGTGAATCGGGTGCGTATCCGGGCATGTATTGTATCTGCACATTGAGGGCAGTGTACTTGGTATCACTCAGCAGGTCATTAGCCGATTTGCCCAGCGACTGGTTGCTGTAGCTGTCGGGTAGGGCATATGGGTCGGGTTGCTCCTGTTTGCAGGAAAAAAAGAAAACTGAAATCAGTACTATAACCAGCAGTTGCTTCATAGGCACCAAAATAACTTCACGCTCAAAAATAGGCATCATGCACAAATTTATTTTTTCGTTTTGCCCTTCTTTTTATTGTATTCGCTTTTCAGGAGTGCAAAACATATCGAGTCGCCAATGATGCCGTTAAAACAAAAGTGTTCGCGCAATACACCTTCTTTTGTAAAGCCCAGCCCCTTCACAATCCGTTGCGACGCCTCATTTTCCGGGCCCACAAATGCCTCAATTCTGTTCAGCCCCATTTGCTCAAACCCAACTTTTACTGCCGCTGCCATTGCCTCCTTCATATAGCCTTTCTGTTTGGCGGTTTCATCGGTCATGGCATAGCCCAGTTCTGCTCTCATGTGATCAGGGAACCAGTTATGAAATCCTCCTGATCCAATAACTTTTCCTGTGGTTTTTTCTGTGAGCAAAAATCGTTTGTAAGTGCTGCGATAGGTGCCCAGCCCACCGCGCCATTTATTTTTTTCTTTCTCCAGTTCTTCTTTCCCGGTCAGCCCAAGGAACTGTATAATATAGTCATCGGGGAAAGAAGTATACAGTTCTTGCAACACATCCGGATTTAACTCCTTCAGCAGCAGACGCTCAGTTTCTGTCACAGGAGTCGTTAATTCCGTTTTCACGGTTTCTTCGCTGTCATTCATCCCCCCCAGCTGGTACAGAAATATATGCTGTTGTTCGGGTGTTGTCAGCACTGCATTCGATGCATTCTCCCTTTGGCAGTCCTTCTGTCCGGCTTTCATGAGGGCAGTAATTTTGTCCTTCATGTCCGCTGCAAAATAGGTGATGGCCGGATAGTCGAATCTGTCCGTTTGGTGCAGACCAACAACCGCAAGCCCATCAGATATTATTGCCCAGGGGTAGGGCGTACTGAACTTCGATACCACCTGAAAGCTAAGTAGCTGCCAGAATGCGGCAGATGCCTCCAGATCCCGCACCGGGTGCGCCAGTTCACCAAACAGTCCGCTGGTTTTATTAATGTACTTTTCAGGTTTGAAGTAGTCCTGCGGATCCATCTGCAGCATGCCTGGCCCTGCCGGTTGCCTGAAGCCATCAATCATCCCAACAAGACTGATGTTCAATCCGTCGGGCGATGTAATTAAATAGCGTTTTACTGCATCCGTCTTCTTTGGCTTCTGCTCAAATCTGATGCCTTTTTTCTCAAGGGCACCGGCTACCTGCTCTATGTCTTTTACATAGTAGGTGAGTGCCAGATAGGGTTTGGGATCTTTTCTCAGCATAATCAGCAGTACACCATCACTGATCTGTATCCACGGAAACGGCCAGTCGGCTCTCATTACCAGTTTGAATCCGAGCTGCTCATAGTAAGCCAGAGACACATCAAGGTCAGGTGTAGTGATGGTCAGTGCGGTTATTGCACCGAGACTGGGTTTGGGTAATTTATTCATGGTTTCTTATTGTTTGTATCGTAATGATCTTAACTGATAAAAATTGTCCGGTCAATCAGCAGTTTTTCCTGCAGGCATCCTAACAACCCTCTTTAACAAATATAGTGAATGCATGTTAATACCGCTGTTTACAGCGTTTTTATCAATAAAGAAAGGAACCATTGCGTGGTTCCTTTCTTCTATTCCGGCATCAAAAAATTATTTTTTGAACTCGGCCTTTCCGTCATTCAGACTAATATCAGATGGATAATCTTTATAGCTCCATTTTTGCACCACACTGCCTTCTTTTATGAGCATTAATCCCGGATTTGTTCTCATCGCGGTTTTGCTGGCTGTGCCATCAAGTGTATAAGGTGGCAGTTTGATACCCCACTTGAAAAGGAACTTATTTGCGTCCTCATAATTAGATGAGCTCAGGGCATAAAACGGTATATGCAGTTGTGCAGCCTTGTCTATCAGGGTTTTCAGTTTTTCTATATTTTCCATGTGCGCCTTATCGGGCTCGCGTACCATCCAGAACAACGTGTATCCCTTTGCAGTGAGTATCGCCTTGGTCTGGTCTACATTGTTGGAATCAGTAAGTATAAAATCGTGTATTTCCGGCTCTCCGGTCGCTTCCTTAACCGTTTTGTCCTTACGGTCCACAAATTTCCACGTACTATCTTGCCATGGGTAATTCTGAATGGTGAACTCCTTCTTCTCACCGTTCTTTTCATAAATAAATATAGATTCTATCACTGCTGGCTGGTAATCTGGTCCGGGCTGCATTTTCTGCAGTATGTTATTACCCGGCTTGTATGGCATACAATCATTGAAGGGCAAATGCTCCAGTACCCACCATTGTATACCCACCGAAAATACCACCGAAAATAAGAATATAGCTGCGCTGGTACTTTTGTTAAAAAGGCTGGAAATGCGCTTGCGGTATATAAACAGTATTAATGACAGTACAGTCAAAAAGATATCTTTATAAAAGGTGGCCTCCGGTGAGATTTTGATACAGGCACCAAAGCAGCCGCATTCTTTTATCTTACCCGAATAGAGTGCATACCACGTAAGGTAAAGGAAGAAAACGTTGAGCAATAAAAGCAGGCCTGTAAAAAAACGAGAGGAAAAGCCCACAATTATAGCCACGCCACAAATTATCTCAAGGGCAATCATAATAATAGACGAGATGAGTGCGTATTGGTCCATAAAACCCATAAAACTGGCCAGCATGGTCCAGTGATGCTCAGTGCAGCTCGCCTGAAGTACTTCATAAAACTCGTTCATTTTGTACACGAGTCCCATCGGGTCGTTGGCTTTTACAACGCCGGAAAAAATAAATAATACACCTATTACAATTCTGAGCAACCAAAGGAAATATTTCATAAAGAAAAATTGATTATTGTTTTGTAATCAAATAGTTAATTTTAATAAATTAGAGGTTTAAAACAGAACAAAAGCTATTATTGTAGTTCAAACTTACAAGAACATTAAGAAACAGCAAAGTTTCCTGATAATTATAAAGGTTCATTCACAAATAAGAAAAATATGTCATCAATACTTCACGCAGGCAGCAAGACGCTCGATATTTCCCAGCCAGTAGTTATGGGTATACTGAATGCAACGCCGGATAGTTTCTACAATAAAGGAAAATCAAGTGATGTATCATCCCTGCTACAGACTGCAGAAAAAATGCTTAAAGATGGTGCCTCAATTCTGGATATAGGTGGCGCCAGCACCAAACCTGGCCAGCAATGGGTTACGGCTGACGAAGAGTTAAAAAGGGTAATGCCTGTAATTGAAGCAGTTGTGAAGCAATTCCCTGGCACTTGGCTTTCTGTTGACACGTACAATGCTGCCGTTGCAAGAGCCGCAGTTGAAGCAGGCGTTTCGATGGTCAATGATGTGACTTCCGGCATTTATGATAAGGAAATGGTTGCAACTGTTGCCGCGCTAGGTGTTCCCTACATAATCATGCACATGCAGGGCACACCAGAAACAATGCAAAATGATCCGGTGTATGATGACGTGTTTACTGAAGTAAAAGTGTTTTTACAGAGAGCTATTGCACGCTGCGAAGCAGCAGGGATAAAAGAAGTTATAGTAGACCCCGGTTTTGGTTTCGGTAAAACAGTTGAACACAATTACACACTGCTGCAGATAGCAGGTGCGTTTTCTGTACTTGGTAAGCCCATAATGGCAGGGCTCTCCAGAAAATCAATGATTTGTAAGCCACTGCATGTGGATCCCGAAAACGCATTGAACGGAACAACTGCGCTGAATATGGCGGCGTTGCAGGCAGGTGCCAGTATTTTGAGGGTACACGATGTTAAAGAGGCATCAGAAGTGCTCCAGTTGTTTCATTGCCTGGAAACAGCTTTCTAGTTCTCTGGAGCGCCCTGTTTAATCCAGTTAAGTATCATATTGATTTGAGCTGCATCCAGAGGGCTGGCAGGTGCTTTGGGCATTATTCCTGACGAAACTTCCACATACAGCAGGCTGGCTGCCGGGTTATCTGTTATTACAAGGTGCCGGGCCTGTAGGCTTGTATATGCGGCAGCACTGTCCAGGTTAATATTATTTCCCGAATTTACCGCACCCGAATGGCAGGCACTGTTCAAGGCGCATCTGGCAGTCAGTACAGGTACAATGTCATTTTTGAAACTCACTGCGGGCGCTGCTGTACTGATCGGTTCATGGGTACATGAAACTGCCACTGCAGTTGTGAGTATAACTGCAGCGGCAACTTTCAGATTGTTCATTCTATTACTCATAGTCAAACATGCCTGCAATGTTGTTGGCAATAGTGGTTGCCAATGCAGGGTTCGCAGTTGGTGAAGTAAGGCTGTTATATGTTTTAAAATTGACCCCGCTCAGTAATTTACCGAAGTCACAGGCCATATGTATGTACTGCGTGCCGCCGGCTGTTAGTATATACGGGGTGAGGCTGCCTGTGCGTACTGGCATAGTTACTGTTTTTAAGTTGGCCGCTGTACCTATTTCATAAACAAATGGCATGAGGTTTGTACCGTTCTGTGCCGCTGTTGTGTCCGCTTTGCCTTCTGCTTTTAGAAACATGTAGCCCTCAGTAGTATTGCCAAACCACATATCGCCTGCACTCAAAGCGTGGGAGGAAGCAAAGCTTGATGGAGCTTTACTGTTATCTGCACCAGAAACACCCACAGTGAATGTTACATAATCATACGTGCCCACTGGTGCCTGCCCCACAAGGTATTGTTCTGTTTCAATTGTTTTGAGAATATACACTCCGTCAAATTTATAAGTCGTTCCGGTTACATTATGCAGTGTAATATCTGTCAGGTAAAACTTTCCGGTTGACAAGCTGAAATGGCGTCCCGTCCCGTCATCATACAGTGTAGTATCGTCAGCAACTTCATTGGTATCAATGTTGGTATGCAGGTGAATGTACATGGTACCTGTAGAGTTGCTGTCTTTTGTTTTACAAGAACTCGCAAAAAGCACCAGGCCTGCGATAAAGGAAGAAACTAGTATCGTTTTCATTTTATTATTTGTATGGTCTGAAGGCATGATTAAATTGGTTTGAATAATTGAAAGATAATTTGCCAGGCTGTACACAGAAATAGTACAGTTATCTGCTTTCTTAGAATTTGTACTGTACGCCAGCAAGAATATTTGCCTGCTGAGACATCTGAGGCCCGTTCAGGTTCTCATAAACGGGCACTCCCGCTTCAAGCTGTATCCTTATGCGCTCCTTGAACTGCTTTTTCACATGAAACGTAAGCCCTGCATAAACAGTGCATCTGGTACCACCATAGTTTTTGCTGTTCATTGTAGGGTCATACTGTTCATTTATTGGTATGCTGATTACCTTGTCTGATCCGGAAATATTATCAGCCTGAACTCCCTCTGCACGCAACGAGCCGCCCATAAAATTCAGGAATCTGTAACCCGCCCACACGTTTGCATGGTACTCGTTGCCAAATCTGTAGCCTGCTGTATTGTTGTTGAGTTCTATATCTGCAACAGCTTCAGTGCCAAGTGCCAGCTTTTCGTACTGCCGTATGAATGACACTCCTGGCAGAATGCTAACCGATCCCGTTCCTGATTGCATGCCATATGCCACCCGCTGGTTATTGCCCAGCATAGTAGTACCGGTGCAGGATACAGATCCGGTGGGCAGGCTCAGCGCCAGGCTACCAATTAGTTCATATTGCTCTTTCCGCGAAAAATTATACAACCCATATACCCGTGTATCTGCCAGTCCGGAAGATGTGCAGTGCATGGCCGATGCAGGCATATTCATGCCATTCATCACCATAGCCTGCATATTCATATCCATTCTGTAAAAGTTATATCCTCCCATTGCCATTACCGTGAGCCTGTCCGTGATGCCATACATCAACATCAGCATATGCATCTGCATATTCATAGTTTCAGGTGCCATCATGTAGGTATTGTATATTTCCGCGTCTGAGGTTTTGCTGGTGCCGGTCCGGTTGCCTTTCATCAGCATCGCCATATAGTTGTAAGAGATCATCCATTCTCCTGCACGGTGAATATGGCCTGTCATAATTCCGGGAGGGGTTTCTTTGCCTGCACAGCAGTTTTTGTCTTCGCAGCAGGCGCCGGCCGCCGGTTTCTTAGTCAGTTTAATGCCGGGAGTTTCCTGTCCATAGCTTTGAAACGTTAAGCCCAGGCACAGGAGTAAAATTATTTTTCCTGGTAAATTCATATGCAATAATTTACACCAATTCGGCAGGTGTGTTTTCACTCACTGAATTGTTTATGTTAAAATCAATACCGCCCGCTTCACGCGGATGGCCTAACAATCGTGTAAATTGCTGTACGAAGGCGGATGAAAAACGGAATGGTGGTAGGAATACGTTTTCAGTTCGTTATAACTGAAGTATTTTTTGGCAGGTGGTACATGTAGGTGGAACACAATTTCAATTTTTGCTTCGGGGCCAATCAGGTTCACTGTCTGTTCACTTTTTTGATTGCCGGGGTTGGGTAGTTGTTCTCCTCCATCTTTGGCCAGTTTCTTTTTAAGGCAACATTTACCTTCACAGTGTAGCTCGGGTTTGCTCTTGTTCTCACACAGTGTTTTCGCTATGTAGCCTTTCTGCGCATAGTATTCTGCTACAACAATTACCTGGTTAAGGGCCTGTAGCAGCATGCTTACAAAAACTGTTATAGCAATAAATTTTTTCAGGGTGCTTTTAAATTATGAATACCAAAGATAATTCGTGATTTTCTTTCTTTTGTATCCGAGAGTACATTTTTTTACAGATTTTTTAATTTTTCGGGCTGAGTTGTATCGAAGGCTATAGGAAAACCATTAATTTCGGATAAATGACTGCCAGGAGCTCCATATTGGTTTTGATAGCTGCTTTTTTTGCCATGCAGTGTAAAACATCCGGTACTAACACAATTACCGGGGGTGGCAAAGGCGGCGATGTAACTATACAAGTCATTCCTGAGTATTATGGTGCCTACGTTGATACATGCAGGGTGTATATAAAGTATGGAACGCTCGATGCCCCTGCCGGTAATTTGTACGATGATTCATCTGTTTGCACATTGATTGGCGGCATTCCAACTGCCACTTTTTCAAACCTGAAAACCGGCCTTTATTATTTTCTGGCAATAGGCTATCATCAGGAGGGCGGCCACCCCCCCGATGTGAAAGGCAGTGCTCAGAAGACGGTGCAAACGGGAGGCGCCACCACTGTGTACATCCCCACAACCTGGTTTATTCCCTGAAGGTTGGTTAGTTAGGCCTCTTTGTGATATTTAGTAAGGTATTTTTTTGCAAAAGCGGATAATTGCTGTAATTTTAGATATAACTGTATTTAGGGAACAGGCTAAACGCCGTTCCCGAACCCTTAAACAAAATATTATGAAGCAATTATTCCTGTTGTGTTCCTTTCTTTTTTCTGCCGTTTTACTCCATGCTCAGTACAAGGATAATGTCGTGGTACAGCAGCCTGTTGATGCAATTCCACTGAAAATCAGGGCCGAACATCCCGTTGTAGGTATGGGGCCTAAGAATAACCACAAAGCCGGTACCGCCGCAAAATCTACTTCCGGTACTACTACGTATTCCGATTGGTACGATCTCTGGGACGAAATGTTCGACACTACTTCAACTACGCTCCCGCACAGCTACTCCTATGTCTGGGCTATTTCTCCCGACAGTAATATTCATGACCTGTCGGGTTACTATGCGCCCTATTACATGTTCACCCATGGCATGGGCATGTCTTTCGATCCCTCCGATAGTGCTTACTACTATCATGCCTTTGATACTTCGTACCGTGTTTCAGCGCCTTTCGATTACAGGTTGCCCTACCAGCTGGATAGTTTCTGGTTTCCGGGAGAATACTACAGGTACGACACCACCGTGGCTAATGTAGATAGTATTATTGTAGAATTTCTGGTAACCCAGGCTGGTGGCGTGCCCGATTCAGGTGCATACGCACTGATAGCCACATCGCCTGCTGCAATGTACCGCCCTTTTACGCACGATTCTACGCCACGTTTTGCTACGGCACGGTATTTCAATACTACCGACAACTGCATAGATCCTGTACTTACAAAAACTACACATCAGCGCTTCGCTTTTCCCCTCACAGCTTTCGACCCTTTTACCCTGCGCTACGTAAAATTTAATTTGCCTACTCCAATAACTGTCCCTCCGGGCAAATACCTCGTTGCCTATGTTTATTTCAAAAGCCAGGTAGCATATCCTGTTGGTACGCCAAGTTTCGCCGCCAATTATTACTGGCTCTATGCAGGTGAGCCAAATGGCACATCTAATTGGTTTCCGCAGAGCGCCCATAATAATGGTATCGGTTATCCGGGGTCCCATCAGAACGGGCTGATTGCGACCAACCAGGTCAGGTATAGCAATACAGGTTTTGTGTTCAACGGCCACAATGTGCTTATTCCAGCATCGGCTTATGCCAATACGGGTGCCAATTTGCCCCCCGGCTTCACGGTGCCGCAGATGTCATTCCATATTACATGGTCTGAGACGCCTTCTCTGTCAACATCATTGGTTACAGATGAAGCCCCTTCCGTTAACGTGTATCCCAACCCCGCATCTGTCAGGCTCAATTTTCTGTTAAGCAATTCCGGCGGCACAGGCGGTACGCTATATCTGTATAATATGCTGGGGCAGGAAGTGGTTAAAAGAATTATTCCAGATACCTACAGGGAGATCGTTACAGTTGATACCCACGCACTGCCCGGAGGCGTTTACACCTGGCAATTCGCAACAGGGAATTATAAAACAACCGGTAAAATAGCAGTAGTTCACTGATGCGCAGTGTTTTTGCATGTGGTGGGGTGAATTTTTGTTTCGGGAAATGATTTTTATGCCCTTTTGTTCAAATTGCGGATTATTGGCATACTATTTGCTGTTAGTTAATCATGCGTATTCATTTTGATTCAGGCTAAAATGCAACTCTGCCCGCGGAATTTTCGGAAATTCTTGTCTAATTGTAAAATTAAATATTTGAATGAGATTATTCGAAATCCGCATTTTGAACGTACCTTTAATGCCTTAAACAAAAAAATCATACTTAATTATCAATTCCAAAAAAAAATAGTGTTTATGAAAAAATCTTTTTTACTCTTTTCTGCTTGCTTAGTTGCAGGTTTCGCCAATGCGCAGAGCCAGCATATGACCAAGTCTTTTAACCGTGCTGAAATTACTAACAGGGCTCCGGAAGTTAGGCTGAATGACAATGCACCTTTTAACATGATGGCTGCTCCTGTTACGCCAATTGAGCCAATCAGCAACGCTGCTAACCTGCATGGTGCTAAAACTACCTCTGGTGGTGGCAGGTGGTACAACTTTGCCGATTTAATGCTGAATCCTTACCAGTTGTACGTTTCTAAAGGTACTTATGGTTATTTCTATACCCTGTGGAATGACACTACCGCTTTGGAAGGTTTCACAGTTACTTCAGGTACTCCTTACTTCCATACGGGCAGCCAGAGTGCAGCATTAAGCCTGGGTTTAGGTTTTGACCCAACTTATTCAAGCACTTCGCTTCCTATTTATGGTTGGAATACAGGAACAGGAGGAATTACAGATTTCACTGGTGCTATTGCCGTTACTTATGCCGATGCTTATACTATTGACTCTGCATTCGTTTCTGCTATCTATCACCGCAGCACTATTGCTACACCTGCAAAAGTTGCTGTTGTGGATACGTTGATCCTCGCTTTCGTAAAATCAAACAGGACTGGAACAGGTGTTGACCTGCCTAGCATGGTTGACGCTACTCCTCCTACCGGATACGGCGTTTTGGCTATCAACTACAAAGACCTGTATCGTGATATCGCAAACAACAGGGCTGCTCATAACGGCGGTACTGCTTTGACCGGTGCTACAGAAGTGTACAAATTCCTGTTGTACCAGGATGATTCAATCACTACATCTTCTTCTACTTTCCAGTTCCCTCGTACCAGCCGCGGCACTCACCCTGCAGATCCGGTTATCAACTTCGCTGTAGGTGCTAACCAGATAGCTGCTATGACTGCAACTTTCAAATCTGGTGATACTTCTTACCATCTGCATGCAGGCGTTCCTGGAGATACAATCCGCTACTCTTCTGGTACTGCTATCACAGGTTACAAGTATAACATTTTCCAGGCTGAAGTTGATTTCGCAACAACTACTTCTTCAAGCCCAACACTTGCTGACGTTACTTTCTGCTTTGCAGATAACTCAAATCAGTCTTGTGGTTATTTCGGTTTTGAAGCAAATGGTTTCCCTGCTGCTCCTACAAAATACTATCCTCAGTGGAGCATCATAGCTGGTGGTACTACTCCTGCTACTTATGGCCCTGCTTCAGCACAGTATCCTGCTTTTGCTTACCATATCAATTGCGCTACATGTGGTCTGGTTGGTGCTTATCTGAATACAAACGAAACAAAAGCACTGAGCAACGTAACAGTTACTCCTAACCCGGTAAATGATATCGTTAACCTGTCTTTCACTACAACTGCTGCTACTGCTACAGTTGCATTGTATAACTCAGTTGGCCAGGTAGTAGCTTCAAAAGTTGTAACTAACGGTAATGCACAGTTCGACTTATCTACTCTTGCTAATGGTACTTACCTTTATTCAATTTCTGCACTCGACGGTAAATCTTCTGGCCGCATCGTAGTTGCACACTAATTGTAATAATATTTCGCAAAGAAAAGGGCAGGTTTTCCTGCCCTTTTTTTATGCCCGGCTGTTTCCTTGCATCAAAATAAAAATGGGTTTGTTCTATATAAATCGAAAATTGCTTTATATCTTTATAGAGTACAGTTGAGGTTGTATGTAGTCAAACTAAAGTGGACTAATTGTTAGATAGTGTTTCTTGATTTTACGAAGTTAAATTAAAAGTTTTTAGTTTTCAAGTGAT
>OMJB01000120.1 GCA_900299255.1 Sphingobacteriales bacterium | reverse complement strand
TCTTTCTTCAGCATTTGCTGGGCGTAAGACAGGTTGTATTTTGCGTCAGCGTCCTGCGGATTCTGGCGAAGTGTCTGTTTGTAGTAGTTCACTGCATCTTCCCATTTTTGCTGAGACATATATGAGTTGCCAATATTATAGTTGACCGCAGCTTTACTGTTTTTATCAATTACCTTTTGTGCGGTGGCAGCCATTACCTTGCGCGATGAGTCGTATTGCTTTTGCTGATACAGGGAGTTACCCAGATTGAACAGGCTGGTCAGATTATTGGGATCTTTTGCAAGAGCCCTGGAGTAATCGGCTGCGGCAGCTTTATAGTCCTGCTGCTCATAAAATTTGTTGCCCTGTTGAATATATCTGTTGACCTGTGCCTGCACAGGCCCTGCCTTAAAAACGGCGACCCCAGCCAGGATCAGCATGAAGCCACGTAAAATGAGATGTGTATATGAACGCTTCATTATTTTGCTGTTTTACTTTTCCGAGCCTGAGGCAGCATAAATTCGATAATCAATGCCAGCAGCCCGGCAAACAGGAAGTACTGAAAATAGCTGGTAAAATCGGTATACAACATTGAACCCAGATTTTTGTGTTCCATGTTCTCCAGTTCACCTGCCAGCCTCGTCGCTACTTCATCAGTGTTCTGGAGCAGGCTGTAGGTGCCGTGGCCTGCGGCTGCAATAGACTTCAGTTCCTCTTCATTCAGCCTGCTTACTACTGGGCTTCCGTTTTCGTCCAGCTTCACCGACTTTGTTTCGGGGTCATATAAGGTAGCCCCCTGCGGTGAACCCACACCTATAGTGTGAACAATTACTCCCGACTCGGCAGCTTCAGCTGTTTTCTGGAGTGCAGCATCATCATGGTCCTCGCCGTCTGAAATGATGATCAGTGACTTGTATTTCCGCTCGTTCCGCGTAAAAGATTGCAGGGACATATCCACCGCATCGCCTATCACCGTACCCTGCGTAGGCACCATATCAGGCGATACATTCTGCAGGAGCATCTTTACCGCACTGTAATCTATAGTCAGCGGTACCTGAAGATATGACTTACCTGCAAAAACAATCAGCGCCACACGGTCGTTGGATAATTTATCCGTAAGGCTCATAATCATCTGCTTGGCGCGGGTGAGCCTGTTAGGCTGAATGTCGGTAGCCAGCATACTCTTGCTCACATCGAGGGCAATTATTACATCCACCCCTTTCCTTTCCACCTTTTCGCTCTTATCCCCTACCCTCAGGTTTGCCCAACCGATAATTATCAAGAAAAGGGCAACTGCCATTAAAATAAAACGGGTGGTGGCGCGGCCGGGAATGAAGCCAAGTATCTGATCATTGATCAGCCGTTCGTCACCCAGTGCTTTGATCTTTCGTTTGCGCCAGTAGATCATGCCGGTAAACAAAAAAACCAGCAGTGGCAGTAATGCAAGGGCGTATAAATGTTCTATGTGCTGAAACTGAAACATACTGAATGCTACAAATTTAATCGGGCAGTAGCTTATTCAGCAAGCAAAAGCACTGATTTTAGTATTTTTTAACAGATATATTACAACATCGTTCCAGCTGAATGAACCGGATGGAATTACTCTTTTAGTGTACCCATCTTCTTTTTCGGTTTGCGCGGCTCCTCTTCTTCCACACCTATCAGTATGCTCCATGCCTGCATACCCTCCACCCGCTCACAAACCAGTTTAATAACACCGGTGACAGGAATGAAAAGGAACATACCCGGCACGCCCCACAGATACTCTCCCACCACCACAGCTACAATTGTGATAAATGGGTTCATCTTCACCCGCCCGCCAATGATGCGGGGAAACAATATATTAGAGTCTAGCAGGTGTACAACAAACAGGCAAACACCCACTTGAATAGCGGCATTACCTGAACTATTAGCAAAGGTGACCAGCATGCATACTACTATCGAAGAATAAATACCCAGGTAAGGGATAATGTTCAGCACGGCTGCCATAACGCCCAGCAGTACTGCGTAATTGACCCCCAGGAGCATAAGAAGCAAACAATTGATCACACCCACTACTATCATTTCTATCAGCAGCCCCATTACATAGGCATTGATCATTGTTTTGGTTTCCATAACCACCTCCCGCACTTTCTGCCTGTCTTCTTCTTTGAACAGAAAAAGCACAAACCGCATGAGCAACCTGCGGTGGTACAGGATAAAGAATGTAAAAATGAGTACAAATACCAGCAGCAGCAATGTACTGGTGATTGAGACAAATATATTGCTCAGCGAATTGCCCATTGCCTCCAGTATGCCTGCTGCCGACTTGTTTAAGTAGTCGGCCTGCTGGTGGCTAGTGATATGTAGCCTGGAAGAAAACCAGTGTTGCATATTTTCAAACATCTGCATGAAGCGCACCTTCAGCCTGGGAAAGTCATCAGAAAAGCCAATGAACTGTAGTGCCATAAAATAAATGAACCCGCAGAGCGCAGCAATAAAAAAAACAACTGATATAACCGGTGCGAGTACCCTGCCCAGCCGCAGTTTTTCTTCCATAAAACGGGTCAGTGGAAATAAAAGAATTGCTATCAGTAGCCCAAAAATGAGCGGAATGAATATATTGCTGCCCTTAATGAGCATAACCGAAATCAGCACCACTGTGAGCAGGGTTAGTGCCAGACGGGCATAAAACGGAAGTGAAACAACACGCATAGACAGATTTTTAGAATAATCAAACCTGATTGAATTGAAGCACAGCACATAACTGCGCTTCGTTTCTCCACAATTTAGCTGCAAATATCAACTAATTGGTGAACTGCTGCTTCTTTTCGTTATTTTGTATTGACAATTGTTCCGGGCTGTTCTTCCCGCTAATCAAATAAACTAATGCCACTCAAACGATACTTTCAAAAAGGGCTGATAGAAGCCGGCTGCGATGAGGCCGGAAGAGGTTGCCTTGCAGGCCCGGTGTTTGCAGCCTCAGTGATTTTGCCAGCTGGATTCAGGCACCCACTGCTCAACGACAGCAAACAGGTAACCGAAGAACACCGGTATGAATTGAGACCCGTGATTGAACAGCGTGCTATAGCATGGGCAGTGGCAATGATTGACCATGAAGAAATAGACAGGATCAACATTCTTAAGGCTTCGTTCAAAGCCATGCACCTGGCCATAGACCAGCTTACCACCCGACCTGAATTACTATTAATAGACGGCCATATTTTCCCGCCCTACTTTGGTATAGTGCACGAATGCGTGATAGGTGGTGATGCAAAATATGCATCAATAGCTGCTGCCAGCATCCTTGCCAAAACCTACCGCGACGATTACATGATGCGTATACATGAAGAATATCCTCAGTATGGCTGGAATGAAAACAAAGGGTACGGCACTGCATCGCACAGAAAACAGATCAAGGAAAACGGGCTATCTCCATATCACCGGAAAACCTTTGGGATATGCAAGGAAGTGAACAACCAAAACCCGGCAACACCAACGGTAATGTAATTTCTGACATTGCTCACGTTTCATATTCCGGTTTGGTCAAAAATCAATTGAGTTGGCGGCTCTGAATAGAAATCTCTGCACGGAGCATAGAAAATTTCAAAAATGAGGAATATTATAGGCTACATTTTAATAATGTTTCATACTATAATGACCTCATTTACCGTTAGAATGAGCCTGTTTACCTATCAGTAACTCACCTGATAACCCTAAATACGCTACCTTTGCGCCTCATTTTACCATTTCATGGATCGTAATCAATTAATAGGATTTTCCTTACTAGGTGTGCTGCTGGTAGCTTACCTGTTCTATAATAATCACGAACAAAAAATATTTGAAGAACAAAAGAGGGCCAAATTCGTTGCTGATTCTTTAGCGCATCCCCGCCGCACAGCCGACAGTTTAAAGACTGCCACACTCCCCGTGGCAGCAGCAGCAGGCGCAACCGATTCGGCAGCGGAAGCAATGCGCAGGTCGAAACCAGCCTATTTCGGTGAAGCAAAAGAAGTTTCTTTCGGCAACAAAAAAATCACTTTACAGTTTTCTACAAAGGGTGCCTTTCCGGTATCGGCGGTAGTGAACGGTTACAAAACTTACTATGGCAAACCTTTGAACCTGTTCAGCGGGGCGGGTAATCAGCTGAGTGCTATACTGCCCTTTGACAACGGTAAATCTACGGCAGATCTTTACTACTCGCCTGCCATGCGCGACGAACCTAACGGAGACAAAACACTGGACTTCTCGGCAGATCTTGGAGAGGGAAGAAAAGTAAACCTGATTTATACCTTGCCGGCAGACGATTTCATGATGCGCTGCAGCCTGGTACTTACTGGCATGAGTGCATCCAGTGTGCCGCTTACATGGCAAATACAGGGGCTGCGCACTGAAAAAGATATCACCAACGAGCGTATGAGTACGCAGGTGTATTACCGCACCAAAAGCGGGGATAACGACTATTTCACCGTGAAAACGGATAAGGAAAGTTTACAGCATACTGATGCTTCACTGCACTGGGCCGGTTTCCGCAAGCAGTATTTCAGTGCAGCACTGATCAATGATGACGGTTTCGGCAAAATGGATATGAAATATATGGCCAGGCCGGAAGACACAAATATTGTGGCACAGAGCATGGTTAAAGTTGACCTGCCGCTGAAACCAGGTAACAACGCCCAGTCTGCCGCATTTAAGTTGTACATAGGTCCGAATGATTACCATACATTGAGAAGCTACGGTATTGGCCTGGATGAAATGGTGCCGCTCGGAGTTGGGCCTATGGCATTTGTGAAATATGTCAATAAGTTCCTGATCATTCCCCTGTTTTATTTTCTACAGAGTTTCATAGGCAACATCATTATCATTATCGTTCTGATGACGTTACTGATACGCCTGCTGCTGTCTTTCTTTACTTACAAGAGCTTCCTGTCTTCGGCAAAAATGAGGGTAATGAAACCTGAACTAGATGAACTGCGCCTCAAGTGCGGCGACGACCAGCAGAAGTTCAGTATGGAGCAGATGAAATTGTACAAATCAGTAGGTGTAAACCCACTTGGTGGTTGCCTGCCCATGCTGTTTCAGCTGCCCATTTTGCTGGCAATGTATTACCTCTTCCCTTCCTTTATTGAATTCAGGCAGCAGCACTTCCTATGGGCCAATGACCTTTCTACTTATGACAGCGTGCTAAATTTCGGCTTTGCTATTCCATGGTACGGCGACCATGTGAGCCTGTTTACGCTGCTGTTCACTGCCTCTAGCTTGTTTGTGGCTATTTATAACCGCAACATGACCCCACAGGACCCTAACAACCCTTTGATGAAATATCTGCCGTTCATTTTCCCGGTAATACTTATGGGCATGTTCAATAAGATGGCTGCGGCGCTTACTTTCTATTACACCGTATCCAACCTGCTGAGCATGCTGCAGCAGTTTATTATACAAAAATACTTTATAGACGAAAAAGCTATTCACGCCCAGCTACAGGAAAACAAGAACAAACCACCTGCACCATCCAAATGGGCGCAAAAACTGGAAGAAATGCAAAGGCTACAGGCTGAAAGAGCCAAACAGATGCCCCGCAGAAGTGACAAAAAATAACGGGCCATGGTTCCCGGCTACCGGAAACTGCACCATTGCCAAGTGCTGGAATAGCGGTATTTTTGATGAGTAACAGGCAATATCGGGCCAACCAAAACGTTTGTTTCAGAACAACTGTTATCTCCGAACCATGACATCTGCCATACGCATATACACTTTGTTAGCGTTGCTTATACTGAGTAGCGTGCGGAGTATTGCGCAAAATGCAGCTATAGGATATTGGGACAGCCACCTGCCTTACAACAATTCAGTGGGTGTTGTTCAGGCCGGCGAAAAAGTTTTCTCTCTGTGCAATCAGGCTTTTTTTGCCTGTCAGGCAGCGAATAACTCGCTTACTACTTTCAGTAAGGTAGACGGCATGGCCGATATCGGCATGAAGTGTGCTGCTTTTGACGGCCTCACCCAAACCCTGGTGCTGGTTTATAACAGCGGGAGTATTGACCTCTATAAAAACAATACATTTTACAATATCCCCGATTTTAAACTAAAAATCGTTTCCGAGTTCAAAGATGTATTTCAGGTATATGCAGATGACGGATTCGCCTACCTCAGCACAACATTGGGTATTGTGATCATTGACCTGAAAAAACAATCTATTACCAAAACAATCAGTTTTGAAATCAATAATCAAAATTACTACGTGAAAGGTTTTGCAGCTTCAGACAGTTTTTTCTATGCTGTAACGTCAAAAGGCCTGTTCAGGGCTGAAAGGACAGATCCGTTTATAGACAATATACAGCGCTGGAAGAACATTGACAGTACTGATACTATCACCGGCATTGCTAGAGCTGGCACAGCAATTTTTGTGTCTACAAAAAGCAAAGTGATGGCTGTTGCCGGTGATACAACGGTTCCTGTTTTCAACTCTGCTGAAAAAATCCTGGCAATAAACAGCGGCAACAATGGGTTGCTGATCAGTGTGAACAGAAAACCAGGAGCTCTGATAAAAAAAATGACACTGAGTTTCGATGTCATTGATTCTTTCAAATGCCAGGACAGTATAGTGCAGGCCGCCCAGGCCGCTGATAACAGTATCTGGGCGGCATCACCCCGGAGTGGTTTGCTGAAAATAACCGGTGTGGGCAACATAGGCACTGTAATTCCAAATGGACCGGCAAGCCCATATAGCTTTGGTATGTATGCGCGTAACAAAGAAATCTATGTGGCACATGGTGGCTATAATAATTCCTATTTCGCCAACATGAACCCAAATGGCTATTCCTTTTACAATGGCAGCACCTGGGTATCTGATAATCAGGCACTCAACCCGAAACTGAATGGAGTGGTTGACATTTCGGTTGTTACGAAAGATGAAAGTAATGGCACATTATATCTGGGGTCATACCTTAACGGGCTCATAATCAAGTACAATAATGGCCAGTATGAAAACCTTGCCAATAAAACCGTTTTTGACGGGAGCGTAGCCTATGGCGCGGATTATAACGACATCCTCGATATGGTTTTTGACAATCAACAGAACCTTTGGGTAGTACGTATGTTCTCACCCTATCAGCTTTGTGTAAAAACGAAAGAAGGTTATTGGTATAAGTACAAAATGCCCGAGATTGCCCTTGGCGCCCGCTCCTTTACCACCGATGACAGTGGCAGGATATGGGTAATCAGCGCACTGTCCAAAGGCATTGTATACTATGACACAAAAAACACGCTGAACGATAGTACCGATGATGAATACAGGTATTACAGCAAGGGGCCAGGCTACGGAAACCTGCCCAGCAATTACACAATTTGCCTGGCCCGAGACAAGCGCAATGAGGTATGGGTAGGTACAGACAACGGAATTGCGATATTTAAAAGCTGTGACAGGGGAATGACTTCGCCTGAAGCTTGCGAAGCTGTGCTGCCAGTAGTTTCGTATGGCAATACACCGGGAGCGTTGTTTGCGGGTGACTTTGTGAGTACGATAGCAGTTGACGCAATTAACAGAAAATGGGTAGGTACCAGAAACGGAGCCTGGCTGCTTTCGCCTGATGCATCACAATTGATTGCGCATTTTACAAAAGACAACAGCCCATTGCCGTCCGATTATGTCCAGAAAATAATAATTGACCCTGAAACCGGTGATGTGTACATCGGTACAGACCAGGGGCTTGTGAGTTTTCATGGTACTGCAACAGAAAGCAATGTATCTAATACTGATATTACCATCTTTCCAAATCCTGTGCCGGACAATTACAGTGGGCTGATTGCCATCAAAGGGCTGACTGATGGGGCTGATGTGCGAATTACCGCTGTAGATGGGCAACTAGTATACCGGACAAAAGCACTGGGCGGCCAGGCAATATGGGACGGGAAAGACTATACAGGACATAAGCCACAATCAGGGATTTACCTTGTTTTTGTTACCAGCAGCGATGGCAAAAATACTGCGTGCAGCAAAATCGGATTAGTGAACTGATGATGTAATCCTACATCCTGTTGCTCCTTTGTCCGTCTAAATAATAGCTACAGGCAATATACTGGGCGGGCAAACGTTATTTTACTAATTTTGGCTATTTATTATAACAATGAGATTATACCAACGATTTTTAATTCTTATCGCAGTTGCTTTTTTCTACTCATTTGCTGCCTATTCACAGGACAGGCCAATAGGTTACTGGCGTTCTTTGCTGCCCTACAGTGCTGGTGTTGGCTTAGCTGCCAACGGCACTAGCATATTCGTTATTACCGAGCAGGCGTTTTTTACTATGCAGACAGCAAGTTCCAACCCCCAGCCTGTAACCTACAGCAAAGTCAGTGGTATGGCAGATGTAGGCATGAAAAGTGTTGCCTATGACAATGCAACCTCTACTGCAGTACTTGTTTATACAAATGGCAACGTTGACCTTTTTAAAGAAAAGGAAAATACTTTTTACAACCTTCCGGATTTTAAGATCAAAAATATTTCCGGAACAAAATCTGTTAGTAAAGTATTTGCTGAGAATGGAAAAGCATTTATCAGCACGTCTATTGGCATTATTGTAGTAAATCTGGCTGAGAAGGAAGTAATGGAGACCTATCAGTTTATCAAAAACAGCCAGACACTAGCCATAAACGATTTCAAAAGAAGCGGGCAATATTACTATGCTGTAACTACTGCCGGTATATACAGGGCTGACACCGGAAACAGCCAGCTGCAGAATTTTCAGGTATGGCAGGTAGTTGACACGATCCCTACCCTTTTGAACGTTGCTGCTGTAAACAATGATGTTTTTTTCTCTGACCATCAGTCTATATACACATTAAAGAACGACACACTCCATTTTATTTACAAGGTTCCCGCTACCGACAGCCCGTACATTACCAGTATTGATGGCGGACTGGAAAAACTGATAATCAGTGAGTTTAAGCCAAAAGTGTTCAGCGGAAGCCTGAAATTCCTTGATGTGAACGGCATTGTGGCCGACTCTTTTACAAAATATGTTGGTTTCCCTATGCAGTCAGTTCAGCTTCCGGACAGTTCGGTATGGATTGCCGACAACTATTCCGGAACTCGTAAGGTTTTTGCGGCGGGTACAATAAGCCGCACCCCCAGTGGCCCTTCAAAAGTGGGTTGTTATGATATACTGGCGGCCAACAAAGAGGTGTGGGTTGCCCATGGCGGGTATGATGATGAGCTCTTTCTAAACGTGAGCCAGGGAGGCGTGAGCCGGTACAAGGATGAGGGATGGAAATTATACAAGCAATATAGCTTTCCCGGGATAGGCAGTATGGATGCCTTTGTGGCACTTGTGCAGGACAAAAATACCGGTGATATGTATATGGGTTCGTTTCAGAATGGCCTTTTTGTGTTGCATCCTGACGAAACAAGTGAAATCATATACACACCTTTTGATACCAGCCATATTTATTTTGGCGACAACCAGCGGCAGATTGCAGGGCTTGGCCTGGACAAGAACGGAAATTTATGGGCCTCAACAGTTGGTTCTTTACACCAGCTCTATGCAAGAACCGAAAATGGCTGGAACAAATTCTATGTACCGGGAAATATTAATGGGGGGCCAATGGTAATTGATGATAACGGAGTAGTATGGTTTGTTGCCTTAACATCAAATAGCTCAGGCGGTGTAGTGGTATATGATCCGGGTGGCACTATCGAAGACCCATCGGACGATATCTACTACCGATACACAACAGGCGTTGGCACCGGTAACCTTCCAAGCAACAAGGTATATTGTATTGCACGCGACCATTCCAATAGCATATGGGTGGGAACAGACAACGGAATAGGAATTATCAGCAATTGCGGAGCAGCTAATCCCTGCGATGGTCAGATTCCTGTAGTGCAGTACGATAAATTTGCAGGTTTTTTGTTTGCTGGGAGCAGTGTGCGAACGATTGCTGTAGACGGAGGCAACAGAAAATGGGTGGGGACAGACGATGGTGTGTGGCTGTTGTCGTCTGATGCGCAAAAGATTATTTACCGATTTACGGTTGATAATAGCCCTATGCCATCCAATCATGTTAAGAAGATCAGTATAGATGATGTAACCGGTGACGTATATATAGGCACAGAAGAAGGCCTTGTTAGCTACAGAAGCACTGCTACAGAAGGGGGCACCACTATTTCGAACGTAGAAGTGTTTCCGAACCCTGTGAAAAGCGATTATACTGGTACTGTTGCCATCAAGGGGTTGGTTGCAAATGCTGATGTCAGAATAACAGACATAGCCGGCCACCTGGTATATAAAACCAAGGCATATGGCGGACAGGCCGTGTGGAACGGCCTTGACTACACCGGCCACCGTCCGCAGTCGGGAGTATACCTGATATTGGCAACTAACAGCGATGGGTCGCAGGCTTATTCAGGAAAAATAGTTTTTGTGCAATAGCCAGACATGCTGCAAAAAACCAAGGGCTTAGTACTCCGTTCAGTGAAATATGGCGAAACGAGCCTGATCACCACAATATTCACAGAGACTTCCGGTGTACAGTCATTTATGGTGCAGGGAGTGCGCAGCACCAAAAGCAGGGCCAACAGAGCAGGAGCTTTTCAACCAGGTACTTTGCTGGATATGGTCATTTACCAGCAGCCCGGCAAGAACCTACAGCGCATAAAAGAATATCAGGCAGCCTATTTTTATTCATCAATGCACGAAGAGGTTGTTAAGAACAGCATTGCACTTTTCTCAATAGAAATCTTGCTGCGCCTGCTGCCCGAACACGCACCATTGCCAGCCTTGTTTGCATTTGTTTACAATTACTTTACCAGCCTGGATTTATTGCCGGTAAAAAACACTGCGAATTTTCCATTGTATTTCATCATCCACTGCAGCAGGGAGTTTGGTGTAGAGCCGTACGGCTATTACAGTACACAAACACCCTATCTGAACCTGGAAGACGGCGGTTTTACAGAACACGTTCCGGCTGTGGCAACAACAGTTACTGATGAAGATACAAGAGCACTGGACCAGCTGTTACGAATCACCGATATGGCTGCATTACAGTCCGTCTCCCTGAATGCTGATATCCGGCTCAGGCTAATTGACTGGTATGTAGCTTATATGCAAAAGCACACGCAGCATATGGGCAATATCCGCTCACTGGGCATCCTCAGGACAATACTGCATTAAAAACTCACTGAAACAGATACTCAGCTTTTTCAATACTCTCAGGTTTACCCACGTCAATGAACAGATTACCTGTATGGTCGTACCCCCTGATTACCTGTGTTCTGGCTATGTGCAAATACAAGTCTACCAGCGAGAACTTCCCCTCAAAAGGAATATTATCAAGTATCTCACCTGACAGTACCTGAATACCACTGAAAGCGAAAGGGGTAAGTGTATCGACATTCCTTGATATCCTTTCCTCCTGGGTATTGTTGTTTCTCCAGCCGCTTAATACCATTTCTTTATCAAACAAAAAATGCCTGGATGAAGCCCGGTTCATAACCGCCAGTGTTCCCTGCGCTCCGGAATTTGCGTGTGCTTCAATCATTTTACCAAGGTCAAGATTGGTTAACACATCCACATTCATCACAACAAAAGACGTTTCACCGGCAAAGAATGGCGCTGCTTTTTTCAGCCCACCACCTGTTTCCAGCACAGCATCCCGCTCATCTGATATAACGACATTACTGCCAAAGTTGTCATGGCCATACAAGCAATCTTCAATTTGAGATGCAAAATGATGCACATTGACCATAACATCATAGATACCAGCCTTCTGCAGATACCTGATATTGTGCTCCAGGAGTGTTTTATTATTTACCTCCACCAGTGCTTTGGGGTGGTGGTCAGTAAAGGGCTTGAGCCTGGTACCCAGGCCGGCTGCAAAGAGCATGGCTTTCATGCCGTAAATTTAAATACAACCGCCGCATTGCAATGCTTTATTTTAATTGTGTGTATACACAACTGATAATCAGCGAAAAAAATTGTGAACAATTATAATTTCAGACGTAAAATATTATTTATTTTCGCCCCCGCAGAATCACCTATGAGCAACTCTAACCGCAGCAGACGAAAATCTGCACCCCTGATCCCTTCGGGCAAAAAAGGAAGCAACCTACAGATGTTTAAGCTGCTGGACCCGCTTTTGCAAAGTGCACTTTTTATTTTTTTTATCTTCAGCCTGGACACGCAAACACACTTCCCATACAGGTACATACTCTTGTTTCTTATTTGCTGGCAGATATTTAGTGCTGCCATCAACCTGATGTTTTATAAACAGAAACAGTTACTTGCAGAACGGATATCC
This sequence comes from Sphingobacteriales bacterium, assembly GCA_900299255.1. GTDB lineage: Bacteria > Bacteroidota > Bacteroidia > Chitinophagales > Chitinophagaceae > Nemorincola. The sequence goes on along the minus strand of OMJB01000120.1, from coordinate 15,115 downwards.
TTTCTTGCTGTCATCCTTGTTTATAGTGCTTACTTCCTGTATGCTTTCAGGCCAGCGCATGAAAACAGCCCGGCAAATCAAGCCAGCCTGGCTGCATCCGTATCCACTTCTACATTAGTTTTGTTCTCGGTTGGCCTGCTGCTTGCTTTCTGGTACAACATACTTTGTTACAGAGAATTCAAAAACAGTTTCGGTAAAATTAACAGGGGCAACGGCAGGTAATCTGCAGCACCTGAACATATCAACAAAATCCGCACTTAATTAGCCAGGGTCTGCATCCCGAATTGATTTGTCGTTTCGGTAGATTACATTTGCACAAAAATTTAAAAATATGTCTTTACTGATAGTAGGCACAATGGCGTTTGATGCATTGGAAACTCCATTTGGAAAAGTAGACAGGATTATTGGCGGATCTGCAACATATGCCGCCTGGGCTGCTTCTAATTTTATTTCGTCAATCAACCAGGTGTCTATTGTAGGCGGCGATTTCCCGGCAGAGGAAATGAGCCTGCTGAAAAACAGGGGCCTAGCTATGGACGGTGTGGAAATTGTAAAAGACGGAAAAAGCTTTTTCTGGAGTGGTAGGTACCATCTGGATATGAATACAAGAGACACCCTGGTTACAGACCTAAACGTACTGGCACAGTTTGACCCTAAAATCCCTGACAGCTATCAGGACTCAGATTTTGTAATGCTGGGCAACCTTGCTCCTGCAGTGCAGATAAGCGTATTGCAACAGCTGAAAAAACGCCCGAAACTGGTGATACTTGACACCATGAATTTCTGGATGGATGTAGCTCTTGACGATCTGAAAAACGTGCTGGGAATGGTGGACCTGCTTATGGTGAATGACAGCGAAGCCCGCCAGCTAGGTGGAGAGCATTCTATCGTAAAAGCTGCCAGGAAAATACAGGCAATGGGCCCCAGGTATGTCATCATTAAAAAAGGTGAGCACGGCGCGCTGCTTTTCTACGAAGACAAAATATTTTCAGCACCAGCATTGCCACTGGAAGATGTCTTTGACCCAACCGGAGCAGGAGATACATTTGCAGGTGGCTTTATTGGCTATCTGGCAAGAATAAACGATACTTCATTTGAAAGCATGAAAGCTGCCGTTATCATCGGCTCAGCTATGGCATCTTACTGTGTAGAAAAATTCGGGCCTGACAGATTAAAAGAGCTTACAGGTGCCGATATTGATTCAAGAGTGAATGAATTTGTAACATTGTCTAATTTCGAGATCAGGTAAACAAATGAAAATTGTTCCCGGTGAAATAAAAACTGCTCAGCTGCACGCTTATCTGCTGGGGGCAATTGCGCCCAGGCCTATCTGCTTTGCCAGCACCATTGACAACAACGGCAATGCGAACTTATCTCCGTTCAGCTTTTTCAATGTATTTGGCAGTAAACCACCCATTCTTATTTTCTCACCGGCACGCCGTGTAAGAGACAATACCATCAAGCACAGCCTTGAGAATGTTTATGATACCAAAGAGGTAGTTATTAACGTGGTAAGCTACGCCATGGTACAGCAAATGAATCTGAGCAGCTGTGAATACCCCAAGGGCGTTGATGAGTTTGTAAAGGCAGGTTTTACGCCTGTACAGTCAGACATGGTAAAGCCTTTCCGTGTAAAGGAGTCGCCTGCACAGTTAGAATGTAAAGTACTGCAGGTGATTGAAACCGGACAGGAAGGAGGTGCAGCAAACCTGATCATCTGCGAAGTGCTCTGTATGCATCTGTATGATAATGTACTGGATGAACTTGGAAAAATAGACCCCAATAAAATTGACCTCGTAGCCAGAATGGGTGCCGACTATTATTGCCGTGCCTCAGGGAGTGCTATTTTTGAAGTGCATAAACCCAATGCCGAATTGGGCATAGGAGTAGATGCATTGCCTGCCCATATCAGAAACAGCAGTATACTTACCGGAAACGATTTGGGTATGCTGGGCAATTCTACAGCAATCCCGGCTCTTAACCCGGCTGTATCAGATGACAGGATTGCCGCAATTTTGAAACAGTTTTCCAGCAATTCAGATGGCAAAATGGTAGCCCTGCACCAATATGCCAAGGAGCTCCTTTCTGCCGGAAATACGGGACTGGCATGGCAGGTGCTTCTGACTTCCTGACACAGATAAATATTTTATTTTTAAAAATACTAATCCCCGGCATGAGCCGGGGATTAGTATTTGGCCACGTACTGATTTTTCCGAAAACCTGAAAAATTGACCTTAAAATCGGGTTGAAGTGCAAAAAATACAGTCAATTTCTGCCAAAATAGCCAAAAAACACCCGATTTTCAGGGTGGCACAATTAATGATGGTCAGTAGGTACAATCTTCAATTAAAAAATTAAAAAACAATAACTATGGCAAAGAACGCGAACATTACCCCATTGCACGATCGGGTAATAGTGAAACCTGCTCCCGCTGAGGAAAAAACTGCTGGTGGAATCATCATCCCGGATACAGCAAAAGAAAAACCGCAACGTGGTACCGTGGTAGCCGCAGGGCCGGGCAAAAAAGATGAGCCAATGACAGTAAAATCGGGCGACACCATTTTATATGGCAAGTATGCCGGTACTGAGGTAAGCTTTGAAGGAGAAGATTACCTGATTATGCGTGAAAGCGACATACTGGCTGTTATTTAAATGTGCCAATGACGCAATACGGCAATTTGGTAATTGCATTTTTTACCAAAGATTTAAATAAGAAACAATAATCATTAACTAATTGGCTAATTGCCAAATTATCAAAATTAAAAACTATGTCAAAACAACTTTTCTTCAACATTGAAGCACGCAACAAAATGAAACGTGGCGTGGATATTCTTGCAGACGCTGTGAAAGTGACACTTGGGCCAAAAGGACGCAATGTGGTAATCGAAAAGAAATTCGGTGCTCCCAGCGTAACTAAAGATGGTGTGTCTGTAGCAAAAGAAATTGAACTGGAGGACTCTATTGAGAACATGGGTGCGCAGATGGTTAAAGAAGTAGCGTCTAAAACTGCAGACCTTGCAGGTGACGGTACTACTACAGCTACAGTGCTGGCTCAGGCTATCATCAGCGAAGGCCTTAAAAACGTAGCAGCAGGCGCCAACCCGATGGACCTGAAGCGCGGTATTGATAAGGCTGTAACAGCTATCGTTGAGAACCTGAAAAAACAATCTGAAAAAGTAGGCAACGACAATAAGAAAATAGAGCAGGTAGCATCTATTTCAGCCAATAACGACAATACAATTGGTTCACTGATTGCTCAGGCTATGGCAAAAGTAGGTAACGAAGGTGTTATCACAGTTGAAGAAGCCAAAGGCACTGAAACTACTGTGGAGGTAGTAGAAGGCATGCAGTTCGATCGTGGTTACCTGAGCCCATACTTTGTAACCAACTCTGAAAAAATGCTGGTTGAGTTGCAGAATCCTTACATTCTGATCTATGAGAAGAAAGTAAGCACTTTAAAAGACATTCTGCCTATTCTGGAAACTGTGGTACAGAGTGGCCGTCCGCTTTTAATCATTGCTGAAGACGTAGATGGCGAAGCACTGGCTACACTGGTAGTAAACAAACTGCGCGGTTCATTAAAGATTGCAGCAGTGAAAGCACCTGGCTTTGGTGACCGCCGTAAAGAAATGCTGCAGGATATTGCGGTGCTTACAGGCGGAACAGTAATCAGTGAAGATCAGGGTTACAAACTGGAGAACGCTACAATAGCTTCTTTAGGCCAGGCAGAAAGCATAACAATTGACAAAGACAATACTACTGTTGTTGGCGGTAAAGGCGATAAAGATAATATCACGGCAAGAGTAAATCAGATCAAATCGCAGATCGAATCAACTACGAGCGATTATGACCGCGAGAAACTTCAGGAGCGCCTTGCTAAACTGAGTGGTGGTGTCGCTGTATTATACATTGGTGCCGCATCTGAAGTAGAAATGAAAGAGAAGAAAGACCGCGTTGATGATGCCCTGCATGCTACAAGAGCTGCGGTTGAAGAAGGCATTGTACCTGGTGGTGGTGTTGCTTACATTCGCGCTATCGATTCACTGGAAAAAGTAAAAACCGATAACCCTGATGAAAAAACAGGTATTGCTATTGTTCGCCGTTCATTGGAGGAGCCACTTCGCCAAATCGTAAACAACGCAGGCCTTGAAGCTTCTATCATCGTACAGAAAGTGCGTGAAGGCAAGGCTGATTATGGTTTCAACGCACGCACTGAGGTTTATGAAAACCTCCTTGCTGCCGGTGTTATTGACCCAACTAAAGTGAGCCGTATAGCTTTGGAAAATGCGGCGTCTATCGCCAGCATGTTCCTGACTACTGAATGTGTGATCGCCGACAAGCCCGAGCCAAAATCTGCTGCCCCAATGGGTGGTGGAATGCCAGGCGGAATGGGTGGAATGGATTATTAATTCGAAAAGTAAAATGAAAAAAGTAAAAGCCCCGGTGTAGAGCCGGGGCTTTTTATTTACAATGAGCCTACTAATAAATACTGGGCGCTTATAATTTTATGAGCTTAAAAGACGTCGTCCTGGTTCCTTTGCTCGAAATATTCAGGATGTAAAGCCCCGCCGCCAGTCGTCCTCCCGGTACAATCACGGGTTGCGTCTTAATACAGGCTCCACTCCATAATATATTTCCCGCCGCATCGGTAAGTTGGAGTGCAGAACCAGCAGGAACATTGTTTACCTGCCAGTCATCGGTTGCAGGATTTGGTGTGGCAGTTACAATGGGAACAATTACCAGTTCTGTATTAAGACTTGGATCGTGAAAATAACCTTCCGATTTATATATGAGCCAGCGGTTTGGATCAAGACCTGCGGACATAATCGGATGTGACCAGGTAAAATGGAAAAACTGAGAGGGCCTGTTTACATTCATCCTGACCACGGTATCACCTGTCGTCGCATGCAAATGCAATTCTACGGGTAAAGTAAAGAATGGCACAGACGACGGTACTGCGCCAACCTGATCGAGCCTGATAAAAATATCAGTCCCGGCCTGGTTCCAGGTGGTTGTAATTTTAGGGTAACCCTCGAGGTATGCCCACTGATTAAAGAACGTATCAAAGCTGACGCCATTGATGGAAGCTCCAAATAAACCAACTGCAACATTCTTAAAATCTGAAATTGTACCAGTGCTTCCTGCAAGAGTAGCCTGGTATGTTCTCAATAAAGTAAAAAACAAGCTGTCACTGTTTATCACCGAGCGCAGCATATGGATGACGCAGCAACCTTTTTCGTAAGACAGGCGTCCGTCAAAAATCCTGGCTTCGTTGGTGGTATCATTCACATAACAGGTACCTGTATCAACTGCTTTGACGTCAGATTGCATGTATGCCATACTCGTCGTTGCCGAGGTAGAACTCACAAAATGATCATCATAGAGATACTGAGTGTAATTGGCAAAACCCTCGTTCATGATAATGTCTGCCCAACTGCCACAAGTAACATTGTCACCAAACCACTGATGGCCTAACTCATGTGTAAGGAGGTCGAGGTTGAACTCAAGAACTGTGGCCATGGTCTGATTCTCCATTCCTCCGCCGATCGGAGCCATACAATGACCCATTTTCTCGTGCCAGAATGGATACCTACCATACAGACCTGAGAAATAGTTGATGATGGTATCCAGGCTGTCGATATTCGTCCTGCTGCCGGCCAGTACCGAGGAGTCACTGTACACAAAATCCTGCACCAGCATAGAATCGCTGCTCCCACTGAAATGCATATAGTAAGAGTAATCTGTGTAAGGCGCTATGGCTAAAGACACCAGATAGTAATCAATTGGATACGACTCATGCCATTCGTATCGATTGTGTGAAGCATCAATTGTTGTAACTGCTTTCAACAGACCATTGCTGCCTGCTTTAAGAGAATCGGGAATGGTTACCCACATGTCGACAGAATCAATTTTATCACGAAGCGATTGCTTGCAGGGCCACCACTCCATTGAACCGAAACACTCGCTTGATGTATATGTTACCCGATGAAATGTAGTCGGATCTTGCACCGAATTCATTCCCCTGCTGTGGTACAGTAAACCAGACAAGGGAGTGCCATGGTACACAACTTTCGCAGTCAAGTGTGTACCGCCTGCCATTGCAGGTGCAACCGTCGCTGACCTTACAGCTCCTGATGAAGTTACTGATACAGGATTACCATTGATAAACATGGAGTCAATCGTGAGCAATGTGTCCAGCTCAAATACATAGGAGGTGAAGGATGGCACTGTCGTCACAGCATTCGTCGTTACATCACCTGACAAGTCCGTGGAAAGGTTGCCCAGTACCAGGTTGAATTTTACATACTTTACATCATAGTTATCTTCAGCAGGATCGGCAACTGTAACCCGGGGTACTATTCCGATATGTACCGGATTCCTGTCATAAACGAACTTTTGTGCCCTACCGGTGTATTGTAAAAAAAGGAGGGCTGCCAGCGGCAGCAGATTTCTCATATAGTGCATTTTAGCCAAAGGAATAACAAATAATATTCCCAATCTATAGACGTATTTTCACCGCCAGAACTTGGGATTGTCTCAAATAAATACTACCCTTTACTGCCTTATCAGCTTATAACTATCACTAACGCCCTCACCACATACCCGCAAAATATACAAACCCTGTGAAAGGTGGCTTGCTGGCACCAATTCAGTTGCAGTACGTACATCACTTTGCCACAACTGTTTGCCCATTACATCTGTAAGTATCATCCGGCAATTTAAGGAGAGGTTTTCTATGTTCCAGTCCGATGTAGTTGGATTAGGGTAAATTTTTATTGTACTTACCTGCGGTTGATTGAGCGACAGCATATTTAATGATCCGTCGTGAATAATGCTGCTGAAACTGTCAAGCACCCAATGGAATGGGTCAATACCAACCAAAGAATCACTAGCACCTACTTTGAAATGGTACAACTGTTCAGGTCGGTCTGCCATAATCCTGATCATTGTATCACGATCTGTGGAATGCAGCATAATGTCCAGTGGCATCTTAAAGCAAGCCACCGAGCTACTTACTTTAGGGATTTGTTTCAGCAACAGGTAAAAGTCATTCCCGGTGCGGTTCCATTTTGCTGAGTACACAGGATATCCATATTTATAAGCCCATTGACTGAAAAACGTATCAATATTGATACCATTTGCGTAAAGCCCGGTAATACTCTTGGTAGCAATCCTGAAGTCTTCAATACTTCCATTCGCATTTTTATGCTCTTGCTGGTAGGATTTGTATACCTGGAAAAATGTACTGTCGTTATCAATTACATAGCGGAGCATGTGCAGCAAACATGCGCCCTTGCGATACGAAAACCTGTTGCTGAAAATCCTGCTCTCAACCGTGGTATCTTCGCAATACACACTCCCGGTATCTGCTTTACGTACATCCGCCTGCTTACTCATCATATCCAGTACCATTTCCAGCCTGCTGTGAAAATGGTCTCTGAATAAATCTTCAGAATAGCTTGCCACACCTTCGTTTACAAAAATATCTGACCATGTACTGCACGTTACATTGTCTCCAAACCACTGATGGCTCAGCTCATGTGCTACTATTGCCGGATCGTCGAAGAAGCCTATTGTTGTCATGGTCTGATGTTCCATTCCACCATTCAGCGGAGCCATACAATGCCCGTACTTTTCATTCCAGAAAGGATATCGTGAATAGATCTTCGAGAAGTAATCTATCATTAGGCCAACGCTGTCTATAACACCTTTAAATGTTGTAAGTGTAAGCGGATTGCTGTAAATGTAATTTTTTATCAGCATGGAATCAGTGCTGCCTGTAAAGTGCATGTAATAAGAATAATCAACGTAATTGGCCACAGATGCAGAGATAAGGTAATAGTCTATCGGGTGGCGCTCCTTCCATTCGTATCTCTTATGGCTGGCGTCAATCGTGGTGATACCGGTCAAAACACCGTTGCTGCCTGCTTTTAATGAATCAGGTACTGTAATCCACACATCCACTGAGTCAATCTTGTCGCGCAGCGATTGTTTACAGGGCCACCACTCTTTGGCATGGTATGATTCGCTTTGAGTAAATACGACTGTGTTGCCCCAGCGGGTAGACTTTATTTTATTGATACCCCCCACCCCATTAAAAATAGAAGCTGTAGTGTATGGGTTGCCGTGATAAACAACCTCGGCAGTAAAGATAGTGCCAGGCATAATGGGCGTAGAAAGAGCAACAGTCCTTACATCTCCCGACGTATTGCATGTAACCGGGGCCCCATCAACAAGAATGTGGTCAACAGTGAGTGCCGAGTCCAGTTCAAACACATAGTTCGACATGGGTATACCAACTACCTGAGCCCTGGTAGTTACATCGCCATCTATGTAGGTACTGTCATTGGTAAGTTTCAGGTCAAGGTGAATATAATTTACATCATAGTTCTCTTCTGTAGCTGAGAGTATAGTTGTACGTGCAGCGGTTTTGCTGCTTTTACTGAAGCATTTAAAATCACGCGCTGATTCCTGAGCAAAAGATAAATTACTGACTACAAACAGAATGGGAAAGAACAACCTTAAGAATTTCATTTCAGAATTTTATCCAAAACTAAGTTTTTTTTGCCTGTGACGTTCAAAACACTAACTTTATAAGAGAAATGCATTGTATATGAAACGCATCACCAAACACCGTATTTCTTTCATCATAAAATCTCTCCTATGGTCATTGCTGTTGTATGCCGTGACTATGGTAGCCTGCAACTGGGATGAAATACGGAGCGGCAAAAACAGCAGTGCAGTTATCGCAGGTAGCAGTGCTCCAGCCTTTGAAAACCCTCAAACTGAAACTACTGACAAAAATATCTCTGATAAACCATCTCTGATAAAAATTGGCGCAGCAATCATTCATGCGGCAATGGGTATTGGCCTGGAGCAAAAAGGCCGGTAGATATTTTTACTGCAATCGGCTCCATGCCATATGCAGTGTGTTTTTACCCTTATGTTTATGTTGCCTGACCAGTGATGCGTACACACCCTGCTGCTCATCAAAACAGGCGCCTTCGATAAAGTTACTGAACCATTTGATGTCAGAGGCATCTCCATACAGGCATACCTTTGTTACTTCCTTTTTTCTGTCAATTTTGTAACAGAAAGCATTTGTTTTTTCAAAGCCATATACAGTATCCTTTTTGCTATAAATTGTGTTCCTGATATTCTTGTTGCAGTCATTAGCAATAATAAAAATATTCTTTCCTGTACTGATGGTGTTAAACGACAAAAACTGCCTGTTATACACCTGCTCAGGCAAGTCTCCGAACATTACCTGATCCTGCCAACCGGTACAGAACTGGCCTTCATCCAGATAAGCTGTATTGCTCTTATAATACTGTGCCAGCGGTAGTGCTGTGCTCCATATTTCTTTGCCTGTATCATCAGTTTGTGTTACGATTATATCTCCCATATAGTCCTGATAATCGTACAGCACATTGGTTTCAAGCTCACCATGGCGCTCACAGGTCTGAGAAATAATTGTTGTCAGGCCACTTGAATTTGTAAACATTTTAACGGGAATCCCCATTGCCAGAGTGCTGGTGTCTTTTTTTAAACGACCTGCGCCGTTTCTACGGGGAGGAACCAGCGTGCGCCCAATGGCATTCATTGTGTGTTCATCAATTTCAAACAACAGATCGCTGGTTACTGCACCATAATACTCATCGAGCCCGAATTTGTAATAAACCGGCTTGTAGTTATACAAGAGAAAATTAACCGAACGTGCAAATTCATTATGAGTATAGATTCCCTTGTAAGGATATACGGCTTCCGTCACATCAACCGTATTGCGGCGTACTGCAGAGTCATCATTCGGAAAATAATACCACGATACAAAATGCTGATACACCGAACTGCCTGCCTGCAGTGCACTGTCGTGATCTGATTTGCCAAATAACTCAACATCTATGTTTGTTGCCCTGCTGTATACTATTGCTTTATCAAGGGCCAATGTGATCAGCACTCCGCTTGGCTGCGACTCGGCACCAATTACATTCAGGTAGTCATACTTTTTCCGGTCCACTTCCAGCTGCACTTCTCTTACAGCCTGATGCAGTTTGTTGAAATAGACCATGTAAATATCTGATTGTTTTGGATGCCTTTTATCCATACAGAATAATACTTCATAAGCATCATCCTGTTTGTTCTTCATAACATAAAACCTGATTCTTCTGTTTTCATTCTTCGATTCCCCCACCAGCCTTTCTTCAATTAGTTTTCCGGTCTGAGCATTGTACCTGAGCATTATCAGCAGGTGTTTTCCCCGCTGATCCTGATCAATAAACAACACTGCCTCGCCATTGATTTCGTAAAGCCCTTTGAAAACAGCATACTGAATCAGGAATATATCCAGCAATTTGTAGTGGTCTTTCTGTGTTGCTATTTCTTTGTGGCTGCTGTCAAACACTTTGACCATAATCTTCCTGGCCGGCTCAAAATGAAACAACAGCGTATTTCCATTCTTCATGCACAGCACTTTGTTCCAGCCAGTCTCATTTATCCTGAGCGGTGGACTCATAACGTAATCAAAGCCGCGAGCCTGGCCTGCCAACAGCAGCAACAGGGACACAAAAGCGATAAAAATACACTTAAATACGGGCATCAGAATTTACTTAATAATACAAACCCAGATTAATTATTCTAATTCGCTCCATGCCATTCTGAACGAAGTCTCGTCTCCTTTTCTGTATTGGATCAAAGAAGCAAATACCCCACGAACCTCGTCATAACCGGCACCATGAATAAAACTGGTTTTGTATTCATCGGGCGTGGGTACTCCAAACAGATAGTGCTTTGTTATTTCTTTCTTTTTATCCAGCTTATAATAGAATGTGTTGGTGATATTAAAGTTGTATACCGTATCTCCAGGTTTTTCAATTGTGTTATTCAGGTTTTTGTTGTAATCGTTGTATGCAATAAAGAATTCCTTGCCTTTGCGCATCACTTTTACCGACATCATCTGCCGACCATAGACCGGAAGCGCCCTGTAAGCATTGTAATATTGCGACAGCGGCATTACAGTACCCCAGATTTCGTTGCCATCGTCATCTATCTGTGTGATACCCAGATTCTGAGCATACATATCGCTGTAATATTCGTTTATCCGTTCCCTGCTTTCGAAATGATTCTCAGCTTCTGAAACTATGGTTGTAAGCCCATTATCATCGGTATAAGAATACAGGGGAACTCCAGTGTATATCCTGCTTGTATCAGTGTGCGACTGCAAATATGCATTGGCATGCTGGTTTTGCATTTCCATCAGGCCTATGGACGAAAAATCATGTTCGTTGATCTTAAAAAACAATGTCCGTTTTATATTACCGCTGTAACTGCCCAGCTGCACTTCCGCATTGCTATGTACCAGCAGATTCAGCGCTTGCGCAAATGAATTGTACGTAAAGTATGCAAGCTTTGGAAAAACACCAGTTGACATGTCAACCATAGTGGTTTTTAATTCTTTCGTATCAAACGGAATATAATAAAACTGCAGAAAATGTTCGTTGCTGGAGCTTCGCTCAGTTACCGGCCCATCACTGCCATTTACACCATATACTTTTGTCTTCATAAGCGACAGCGTTACAAACACTCCCTGGGGACGTGATCTTGCGCTTACCACTTCTATCCTGTCAAACCTCGTACGCTCAACCGGCAGCTGTATCTCTTTGATTGACTGATGGTGGTTATCAAAAAACACAATGAACATATCTGTTTCGCGGGGATGATTTTTGTCTGCACAAAAAAGCACTTCATAATTTTCATCCTCAATGTGCTTCACCAGATAAAATTTCATACGCCGGTTTTCACTTTTCGACTCTCCCACTACACTTTCATCGGCTATCATACCTGTGTGTGCATTAAACCTGATTCTTACCAGTGTGTGCCTGCTGTTCAGGTCTCTGTCTACAAACATTACGGCTTCATCATTAATATCGTACAATGCCAGTATGGAGTAGTCCTTATTTCCAAAATTCACGAAATCACTCTTCTCTTTCTGGCTGGCTATTTCCCTGTGGGCATTGTCAAAAACCTTCACTACAAGTTTTTTGTCCTGCTCTATGTGAAACAAAAGCGTATTGCCGTTTTTCATGCACAGTACTGAGTTTCGGGTGCCGGCTTCTTTAAAATCCAGCGGTGCACTTATTGTATATTTTGTATCCTGCCCGGAACAGATGTTACTGAGAAGAAAGAAAAATGAAAGCAAACGGAATACCATAGTGATTAGTTAGGTAAGAATTATAACCGGTAGTAAAACAAATTTAGATGTATTTACCAACATATTGCCGACCATAGGGCCGCCAAAAGGCAAAAAAAAACCTGCAGAAGCAGGCTTTTTTTTATACGTAAGGCGGTGAAAGATCAATCGATACCTGCACCTACCAATTCAAGATGTTCTGAGCTTACCATTTGAAGAGCAAGACTCTTTATTGAAGGGTATACTAATTCATAAACGCCTTTTTTGCTGGGCGGCACATCTGCCTCCTGCATAGCCACAATATATATTATGGATTCAGGTATATCTAACACATTGCAAACCTTAGAAATAGTTCGCTGGCTAGGCCTTTTTACGCCAGTCTCTATCTGCGACAGAGATGTCTGGGATAACTCACATCTTTCCGCCAGCTCGTACTGGGTTATGGAAAGTTTTTTCCTGATCGATTTGATAGCTGAGCCTATGTTCATTGGTTATTGTTTTAACTTTTTAGGATATATTTATATTGGTACGTCAATGACCCTTTTTTGGTTAAAAACCGTTTCTGCTATATTAGACGGTCACAAACTGAAAAACGTTTGGTGAAAAACGAATTTTCATTTTAATCAAATATTAATTGTTGGTTTAACTGCCCGAAACCGGGTTAGTGAATGCCAAGCCCTTTACCTTTGCGCTGTGGCAAACAGTTTCTCCAGGCAGATCGTATTTGAAAAGAAAACAATGCTGGTCGTTGTAATTCCGCAGCTCCGCAAAGACGGCATGTATTACGAAGTAAATATAAAAGGCTATCCCAGGTTCTATATGGCATGGTCGCCGCTGGGACGATTTGATGTAACCGGCGAAGAATCAGGTCTGCTGCCGTACCAGCTGGTACTGGCAGTGAGCGATATGATTGAACAATTCAAACGGTAAAACAGACCCTACTTCACTTTTTTTATTTTTATTATTGATATCTGCCCCACATTGTTGTAAGACAGTATACTATAATGCACCTTGCCGTCTGTGAGCATAATGTCTGCGGTATTCGGTGGGTCCCAGCCCTCATTGGCTGCCAGTATTTTTATCACGTCAGTACCCACCTTCGAAACAGGTATTTTCAACTGCTTCTTCTTTTTCGCAAGTGTGTATCTGGACAACCAGGTAGTGCTGTTGTAATCAAGCGTTATCTGATCGCCGTCCACCGTGCCGCCATCCCATATGTCTATCACCACTGTATCTGAATGCCATTCATATGCCTTTTCTATTCCCATGGTAATCCTGTCTGTAACTAAAGGCTTTTCAGGTTCGGACACCTGCTGCTCTACGACAGGAGGTGGCACCACCTTTGGTTTTCTGCCCATGGTGATTACAGTATCAAACTTCTCGTGGTATTCAAACAGATTACTGAGTTCCTCCTGATTATTGAAGACAATGGTACCGGGCGTGCATGCTGTCTTATCGGCCTCGTTGCTGGATATGGAACCTTTAAGTATCCTGTCGTGCGTACCCTGCAAGTAGGCAGTATTGGCATCAATCAGGCACATAAATGCCTTGGTAGCAAAACCATGAGAATAGATTATCTCACTTTCCTTGAACTGCAGTGTGCGCTCCCGCCTGTCTAGCGTACCGGTAATAGATGCCTTGGTATCGTCCGGCTCCTTGTATGTATACGAGTAGCCCTTTATAGTTCCACCCGATTCTGTAAACACAATTCTGTACGGAAACACCTCGCCGGTGGTCATCTTTATGGTGCCTGTAAGTGTATACTTACCGGACTGTGCGAATGTGCAAAAAGAGAGCAACAGTAATAATACAGTGATACCGTACTTTTTCAAGAGAAATATTTTGGGCAAAAGTAAGGGGATAAAAAGCTCATACCAACTTAATCAGTCTGACTTAAACTCCAACTTTACGTTGATTATGAAATGTGAGGGAGTGCGTACTATCAGGATTTACTATTTCTAATAGGGGAATGCGCCCCCTAAAATATCTTAAAACACCTTCTTCCCTCCTAAAAAAGTCCCCACAACCTTTGCTCCCAAAACCTCCCCATCTGCGGCATGCATCAGGTCTCTGTCCATTATCACAAAATCAGCTTTCTTACCCACCTCTATGCTCCCCACCTCGTTTTCTAAAAAATCTGCTTTTGCCGCCCAAATCGTCATACCTCTCAATGCCTGTTCCCTGGTCAGCGCATTCTCCATCTGGAAACCTCCCGCAGGAAAACCCTTCGCATCTTTTCTGAACACCGCGGCATAAAAAGTCTTTACCGGGGAAATATCCTCAACCGGAAAATCTGTGCCCAGCGGCAACCAGCCATTTTGTTCCAGGAGTTGTTTGTAAGCGTAGCCCCCCTTCAATCTCTCCTCCCCTATCCTGTCCTTCGCCCAGTACATATCGCTGGTAGCATGGGTAGTCTGTACAGACGGGATCACCGATGTTTTTCCAAACAAACCAAAATCATTTTCATTCACCACCTGTGCATGTTCTATGCGCCAGCGTTTGTCGTTCTTACCTTGCAGATACTTATTGTATATGCCCAGCACCACCCTGTTGCCGCTGTCGCCAATGGCGTGCGTGCATAGCTGAAAATCTGTACTCACCAGCATCTGCGCCAACGAATCGAAGTGGCTGGCGGGGCTGAGCAGAAAACCACTCCAGCCCGGCTTGTCATTGTAATGTGCCAACAGGCAGGCGCCCCTGCTGCCCAGGGCACCATCGGCATATGCCTTGATGCCTTTTACAAACAGCCTGTCTGTTTTATAAGGGCCCTTTGCCATGTAGCGGTTGAAATTTGCGGTATCGTCACTCAGCATCACATACATACGCATCTGCAACTTTCCTGCATGCTGCAGCGAATCAATTTTGTCCACATCCCCATACATCAGTCCGCAGTCGGTAATGGTGGTTAGTCCCTGAGCAAAGCAATTT
>OMJB01000119.1 GCA_900299255.1 Sphingobacteriales bacterium | reverse complement strand
TCCCTCTCTCTCCGCACAAAGAAAAAGCACCAGTTAATGGTGCTTTTTTTATTTGTATGTAGTCAAACTAAAGTGGACTACATACAATAGATGTCGGTCAAAAATAATATTTTTGTATTATACTGGCGTCTTAGTATCTTTATCGAGCAAAAGTTAACTCATGACAAAAACTACCATCTCAGCCTTATTTGTTTTATCACTCAGTTTTTTACTTATAGCCTGTAGCAGCGGCGATTATAAAGCTGATCCAAACAGTGCAACCAATGGTGTTATTAATCCGCTAAATCCACTCACTGCTTCCCAGTTTGACTGGACAGGTGTTTCTCCCGTCAGCCTCAATGTAAACGGCAGCCTTTGGGTAGCAGATTCTGCTTTTTACTTTCTAGATACAACTGGCAGTAATACAATTTATGCGTACAAGGGCAAACAAGCTCTTTTTCTGTATTTCAAAAACACATGGTCAGGCAATGTGTACAGCATGGGATTTCATCAGTATAACTGTGTAGGCCAGTGGATTGAACTGGATAGCTTTTTCTCAGCCGGCAGCTATTACCAGAGTCCTTTGGGCACATCTGGAGGTGTGTATATAACGCAGAATGATACTGCACGTTTTGCCGGTGAATTTTATTTCCATGGAGTAAATGGGTCTGGTAAGTCGGTCAGTATAACCAATGGCTACTTTAATTTGAAAAAGTAGTACCTGACACTTTATTTAAATGGAACTTATCGTCATTTATATGCTTGGCACGGGGTTCTCCCGCTGTTTTCTTTTGCTCGCTGTAAATTAACTGTTTTCAGTTACAATTCAATAAAAACTATGACGCCAATCAACGGATTCAGGGCATCAGATTAGGTGCTGTTAAAAATTCTTGTCTCATTTATACTCCAACCATCTTAACAGTTTTTAAACTTAAAAAAGCCTAAGTTCGTTACTGATGTATAGGCTACTATTTTTGTTAACTGCATTTTTGCCCGGTTCTGGTATTGGCCAGATAGTCTCAACAGGCAATTTCAATTCTGAAGATACATGGAAGAAAACCCGGCTTATTTCAGTTCTGCCTGCTCAGCCTTTTACAGCATCTGATACTGCGATTATTGTAGTTAGCAACAGAAAGCAGACAGATGATACGCTCAGATTTATGAGCGAACATCGGGAAGCATCAGCACTTCATTACTATTTCGTATTTGCACACAAAGGCAACTGGTATGTGCTGCCAGTAAAAAACTTAGAATCAGCGGTTCAGCTAATGCCTTCCAAAGAGCGAAATTGGGTTGCCTATACAGAAGGAATGGGAAAACTCTTTACCACCGACATTTTCAGAGGGATGCTTTTATCAGCTGAATATGGAGTAAATGTCATCATGTTTGACTACCCTAGTATTACGACTACAAAATCAGCACTGGGAAATTATTTTTTCGCAATAGGAAACGCCCGACAGACATATCGATATTTCGGAGACGTATTTGCCCACTTAAAAAAACTGAAGCAGGAAGGAAACCTGGGAAGTGGCAAACTTAGTTTATTCAATCACAGCATGGGCAATCATCTGATGAGAGGTATTGCCCGGCATCAGCAGCTGATAGCAATCAACGACACCGAATGGGTAGATAACCTGGTGCTGAATGCGCCGTGTGTACAGCGGCGGGGACACAAAAAATGGATTGACAAAATAAATTTTGCAAAGAATATCTACGTCAATTACAACAAAGATGATGTTACACTTGGAGGCGCATATCTGGTAAGCAAGAAACTACAACTGGGGCACAGACCTAACAAATGTTGCAGTAAGAAAGCCATTTATGTCAACTTCAACGCACTGTGTGGCCAGAATCACAGCAATTTTCTCACTGTAGCTGGCCTGCAGGTGGCCAGACCGAATGCGGTAAAATACTACAACATTGTTTTGCACGGCAACAAGCCCAATCTAACTGATACCCAAATGTTTCGCACCAGCACTTACCACAGTATTGGTTGGGAACTCTTACCCTAAGGCGAAAGTCATTTTAATTCAACCAATGGATAATGTTATAAAACAACAAAGCCCGGGAAGTAATTAATCCCGGGCTTTGCAATAACTATGTAGCTGATTTTCTATTCTTTTACAAACCTGAAAACTTTGCTACCCTCTTGTGTTCTGAGGTTGAGCAGATAAATACCATTTGCCAGGTTATCCAGTGCAATGCGCTCATTTACAGCCCCATTTCTGATAGTAATGCGCTTGTACAACACTTCCTGTCCAACCATATTTATTACCTGCAGCGAAGCATCTATGTCTTCATGATTTGTGACAGTACCATTGAGTGCAAACGAACCATTGTTTGGATTGGGCGACAATGAAACATCACCAAGTATTTCGATCTCGTTTGTACCTACATTGAATGCAACTGTAATGTAGTGTGTACTGTAGCAGCCGGTTGGCAAAGTGTATGTCAGATTACCGGCGCCAAGAGCTATACCTGTTACCACACCCAGCGACGGGCTGATCTGCAGAACCGTCGGATTCTGGCTGCTCCATGTTCCGCCTGAAGGTGTAGCATTAAGCGTTGTGGTTACATTGTGCAATATCATAGAGGTACCTGTTATCACAGGCGTTGGATTGATAGATACGGTTGCACTGCCCGTCATTGAGTTCTTGCAGTGGCTGATAGAATTAACTGCCTCTATCGTATATACACCCGGAGATGTAAACAAACCAAAGTCAAGAGAAATTCCAAGCCCTATTCTGGAGCTACCTACGGCTCCGCCTCCTAGATACACCTGATAATACGCTCCTATCTGTGAACCGATAATTCCTATATGCACACCTGTACCATCCTGACAAAATGCTCCACCACCAGTAACAGCAAATGGAGTTGGTAAAGGCAATGTAGTTACTGTGGCACTGCCTGCCGAATTATTGGAGCATCCTGTTAGCGGATTGGTTGCTATCGCTGTATAGTTGCCTGCTGTTGTCTGCAAACCAAAATCAATCGGCACTCCGGCACCTGTTACCGGCGAGCCCAACGCAGTAGTGTCTCTGTACAACTGATAATTAACACCGCTAACCGTTCCGATCAGGCCAACATGCACCCCGGTTCCGCCTGTGCAGTAACTACCACCGCCTGTTACCGATCCGGCTGCAGGAATAGAATTGATCAGGATAGTAGCTCCGCCGGTCATTGTATCCCAGCAACCGGTAGCCATATTTGTGCATTTCACAGTGTAATACCCACTTGATGAAGGATGGCCAAAATCGAGCGATGAACCGCTACCTGTTCTGCTGATGCCGGTATATATTCCGCCATTGTATAACTTATAGTCCAATCCGCCCTGCGAACCGGATAGCCCAACAGGCACCCCAATACCGCCTGCACAAAACGTACCTCCGCCCGTTACGCTATATACGTTTGGCAGTGGGCTCACGGTAATGCCAACAGAGGCTGTGCTTGTACACCCAAAAGGGCTGGTACCGGTAACTGTATAGATTGTAGTTGAAGTGGCATGAGAAACAACACTGCTACCAACCGTTGAAGACAAACCTGTTGCAGGTGCCCATGAATACGTATACGCGCCCGAAGCAGAAATAGCAGCAGAACCACCATCGCAATATGTAGCACCCGGACTCGTTGTCAATACAGGCAGCAAATTCACATTAACTGGCACTA
>OMJB01000118.1 GCA_900299255.1 Sphingobacteriales bacterium | reverse complement strand
TTGATTTTTTAATTTTGAGCCAATGGCAGGAATTAGCAATAATAAGAACAAACCGGGAGCGGCAAATGAGGCGGCGCAAAGCACCATGGCAGGTGCTGTGCCTTTTAGGAAACTGTGCCTGATACTTGCAGCCCTTTCGTTTCTGATATACGCCAATACCCTGCAAAACGATTATGCCCTTGATGATGCCACGGTAATTACCCAAAACTCTATTGTAAAAAAGGGTTTTGCTGGCATTCCTGAGCTGCTCACCACCCCCAGGCTGAAGGGTTTTGAGCAGAGTAATGACAAAGAAAGCTACCGCCCCGTGCCTATGGTAACGCACGCCATAGAATACCAACTGTTTGAAAACAGCCCGGCCACCGGCCACTTCTTCAATATCGTTTTTTTTGCGGGTTGCGTTATTGCTTTGTTCGTTTTTCTGGCAAGGCTATTCGGGGCACAGAACACTGATGTGGCCTTTATAGCGGCGGCTTTGTTTGCCATACACCCCATTCACACCGAGGTGGTTGCCAACATCAAGAGCAGAGACGAACTGCTTTGCTTCCTGTTTGGGTTTCTGGCTTTGAATTCTTTTGCCGGCTATGTTAAAAACAGCAAAATTACCCAACTGGCTTTGGGCGGCCTGTTTTTGCTGCTCTCGTTTCTGAGCAAAGAAACCGCCGCTGCCACAGCAGTGCTGATTCCGTTTATATTCTTCATGTACCTGAATGAAAATAAAAAAAGGGCGGCGGCTGTTACATTGTCATCTTTTTCGGCTTTTGGGCTGTTTATGCTCATGCGCATGTGGGTGCTGGGCGCAGGCCACACTAACCAGATCACTGCACTGGCCAATCCGCTGCTCAGCGCACCGGACATTGCCACCCGCATAGCCACTGCCATACTGGTGCTGGGCTTGTACCTCAGGCTGCTGGTGGTGCCATATCCGCTTATATCAGATTACAGCTTCAATACTATACCCCTCACCGGCTTTGGAAATGTGTATGTGATACTGGCACTGGTGGCATACCTGTTGATGGCAGGGCTTGCCGTTTTCCGCCTTGCCAGGAACAAAAAAGACCCATTGGCATTTGGTATAGTGCTGTATCTGGTGAGCATTGCGCTGTTTTCGAACATACCTTTTCTCATCTACTCACAGATGGCAGAGCGGTTTGCGTTTATGGCATCGGCGGGGTATTGCGTGGTGCTGGCGCTGGCTTTCAGGCTACTGGCGGGGCGGGCAGGCACGGCAGGCTTTGCTTTCCTGAAAACAAAAAAAGTGATGATGGTAGCGCTGCCAGCGTGCGTGCTGCTGGCCGCACTTACCGTTGCCCGAAACAGCGACTGGAAAGACAACTATACTTTGTTTGAGGCAGATGCTGCCAAGGCACAGGATAACAGCAAGCTGCTTTTTTGCCTTGCCAATACCATATCTCAGGAACTGGTGCCCAATGAACCGGGCCGGGAAAACAAGGAGCAACTGGATATGAAAAGCATAGAGCTGCTCACAAAGGCGATTGCCATTAACCCGGAGTACAGCGAAGCTCATGCCGAACTGGGCAGCATTTACGACAGAAGGAGAAATTTCGACTCGGCCAAAGTACATGCACTGCGGGCTATACAGATCAATCCGGCCAATGCTATTGCCACATATAATCTGGGCAGGGCATACTATGCACTCAAAGAATATCCGGAAGCAATAGTGTACCTGAAAAAAACGATCAAAATGCAGCCCGGCATTGCTATTGTGCACCTGAACCTGGCCCGGTGCCTGCTGGAGTATAAACAGTATGATTCGGCAATTGTGTATTTTAATAAAACACTGGCTATAGAGCCCGCTCTCACAATGGCGCAGCAAGGACTACAGAAAGCATTGCAGCAGAAGAGTGTGGCAGATACTACGAAGCGTCAATAAGGGCTAATCCATTTCGAATTTGTACCCTACTCCCTTTACAGTTGTGATGAGATCAATACCTACCTTCTGACGGATCTTGCGGATATGGACATCAATGGTGCGGTCGCCCACAATCACATCGGTGCCCCATACACGCTGCAGTATCTCATTACGGAGAAATACACGTCCGGGTTTTGAAGCGAGGAGGGAGAGCAGCTCAAATTCTTTTTTGGCCAGCAATATCTCCTGCCCCTTGTAGGAAACGGTGAACTTTGTTTTGTTGATCTCGAGATCCCCGAAAACCTGTTTCTGCTCTAATACATCATCTTTACGGAACCTACGCAGCGCAGAACCGATGCGTGTAGCCAGCAGTTCGGGCTTTATGGGCTTATGGATAAAGTCGTCGGCACCAATTTTCAGGCCTTCAATCTCTACTTTTTCGTCGTTGATGGCAGTAAGGAAAATGATAACAGTCTCGTCAAACTCATGCATCGTCCTCAGCTCCTTGATGGTTTCGATACCGTCTTTATTGGGCATCATTATATCGAGCAATATGAGGTCGGGCCTGAAATCGCGGGCTTTCCGCACTGCCTCCACTCCATCTCTGGCAGTGGAGATCAGGTAACCCTTGATTTTAAGATTATAACTGATGAACTCGACTATATCCGGCTCATCATCTACAATTAAAATTTTCCCTGGGAATACTTCCATATTTTCTCTTGAACGCACACAAAATTACTGATTCAATGTTAAGGCAAAAAGAACGCGGTATTACCGAATTGTTAAATATAGCCTACTATGCTGCCTCTTTAGGCCCGCCTTCAAAAAAAATGGGTATTGTATAAAGATACAATACCCATAGAGAAAGGACTTGGTTAAATAATTACTTCAGTTCTACACTGCCGCTACCTACTTTATAACCCTCGTTATACACTTCAATCCTGTAAGTACCTTTTGTATAGTCGCCATCCTGCTGCCAGTCGATAGATACGTCTTTAACAGGCTGATTCTGCGTAAGCACAATGTTTCTCAGTACTGAGTACTTTATCTGCTCACCTGTATTTGTAGTCATTACGCCTGAAGCGTTTGATGGTGTAGATAGCACATTACCGTCGCCGCCAATAATCCTCAGATAAATCTGCTTGGTACCACTTTCAGCAATTCTGTTCTCGTCTATATCAAAAATAATTCTCAGCACATCCACCTTTTTAGCTTTAGATGTTTCTTTTTCTTTACCATTGCGGCGTTTGTGAATGGGCTCCATGCGGATATTAGAAGCATGCAGCACAGAACCTACCCGTTTAAGGGCAATGTTTTTCTCAACTGTGGAATCTCGCTCCCTAGTCAGCACCTTGTTCTGTCCGGTAAGCTGGGTGTTTTCTTTTTCCAGCTCGGCAATCCTGGCTTCATATTGCTTGGTCTTGTCGGTAAGCGAGGTGATCATGTCCCTTGCTTTGGTCAGCTCAGCCTGGGTGGCATTCTTTTTGGTAAGTATAGCTTTGATCTGCCCCTGCAGCTTGGCCATTTCTACCTTATCGCCCTGCAGTGCAGAATCCAGCTTGGCATTCTGTGAAGCCAGCTGATCTATTTTTGCTGATGCGGCATCAAAATCGGCCTGCAGTGAAGCCCTATCAGTTTTAACCGAATCAATTGTTTGCTGTTTCTGCAGCAATGCATCGCTGTTTTCCTTAGCCATCTGCTGCTTGCTCATAAACAGGTACAAGCAACTGGCCAGGAGTATAACAATAACAACCCAGTATAAAATAGTGCTGTTTTTCTTATTTGAACCGTTTTGCGGTGCAGATGATTGATTATATTGGCTCATAATTTACTTTTGTTTAAGTTCGTTTTGAAAAAATAAACCTTTTGCAAAGGTAACATACATATTTGTGTAAATGCAGTATTTAAAGGAAATTTTGTTTATTGACATAGAAACGGTGCCTGTGCAGCCGGAATACGGACTATTATCTGAAGCCATGCAAGCCGAATGGGTGAAAAAAACGAAGTTTCTGAAAAGCCAAGCGGAAGGGATAGCTGACCCATCGGTGGTTTATGGGGAAAGAGCGGGGATTTATTCTGAGTTTGCAAAAGTAGTGTGCATAGGGTTTGGCAGCCTGGTGCTTCAGGAAGGCAAATGGAAGATGAGGCTGAAAACGCTTGTGTATGAAAATGAGCATCAGCTGCTGACAGCATTCTGCGATATGCTGCACAGGTTTACGGCGCACAACAGAAACATGCAGTTTTGCGGGCACAACATCAAAGAGTTCGACATGCCCTTTCTGTGCCGCAGAATGGTTATAAACGGTATACCACTGCCACCCAGCCTTGACCTGGCGGGCAAAAAACCGTGGGAGGTATCGCATATTGATACAATGGACATGTGGAAATTCGGCGACCACAAAAACTTTACTTCACTCTCGCTACTGGCAGAGGTATTCGGCATTCCGTCTCCCAAATCGGATCTGGATGGTAGTATGGTAGCCAGTGTTTACTGGAATGAAAAAGACCTGGAGCGGATAGGCAAATACTGCCTGCAGGATGTGTATACGACCGCCAAAGTGTTCCTGAGGCTGAAGGGAATCGCCAATATTGACCCGGAACCTGAATATGTGTAAGGAGGCGCACTTGGTGCGCAGCCTGCAAATGAGCTCAGGAATAATGTTATTTCTCCTGCCCGTTTCAGCCATTTATTTTTCCTAATTTCACCGGCCGATGAACGCCGAATTAAAGAAATTATTCCAGACGCTGCAGCTGCGGCAGTTTGCCCCCGTGTACCTCATTGACGGGGAGGAGCCTTACTATCTGGATATGATTACCTCCTACTTTGAAAATGAAGTGCTGACACCAGCAGAGCGCGATTTTAACCTGCTGATCATGTACGGCAAAGATTCTGAATGGATGGACGTGGTGAATGCCTGCAGGCGCTTCCCAATGTTTGCTGAGAAGCAGGTGGTAATACTGAAAGACGCAGCACAGCTGAAAGGCGGGGGCAACGACATCAAAGGGCTGAACTCGCTGCTGGCATACATTGAGAACCCTACGCCGACTACCATTTTTGTAATTGAACACCCCTACAAAAAAGCAGATGGCACTACCCGGTTTGTAAAACGCATAAAAGATAAAGGGGTGCGCTTTACCTCAGAAAAGGTTAAAGATGAAAAACTGCCGGAGTGGATTATGGAACACGGCGACAGCATTGGGTTCCAGATAGGCCAGCAGGAAGCGCAGATACTGGCTTCTTACCTGGGCGGCGACCTGCAGAAGATTGCCAATGAGATCAACAAGGCCCGCATCAACGTTCCGAACGAAAAAAAGCTGACCATCGAGATCATTCACAAATACATTGGCATCAGCAAGGAGTACAATATTTTTGATTTCCCGGCGGCGCTTACTGGCAACGATACGGACAAGTTTTATAAAATGTTTGCCTATTTCCTTGCCAATACCAAGGCTGCCCCGATGCCGCTCATGATAGGCTCGTTCTATACCCATTTCAACAGGCTTTATATAGCCAACTGCGAGCGGGGCAAACCGGAAAAAGACCTTGCCGCTGCAATGGGCATGTCTCCTTGGTTTGTAAAAAGCATACTGAGTGCGCTGAACAACTGGCCCTTGCCCAGAGTAGAAAAATGCCTGCTACTGCTGGCTAAGTACAATACCATGGCGGTAGGCATTAATAGCACGGCCGGAGACAAAGAACTGCTGAAAGAAATGGTGGGGCAAATGCTGGAAGCCTGATTAATGAATTCAGTATCGACTTTTGTACCTGCTGCGTTCAATGTTCATCCCGTCAGGGCAGGAACATCAGCCAATTACTCATCATAGCAAAGTAAAATATTATTTTATCAAAATAAGCCCCGCCAACACTCAACAATTGGGCTGATTAGGTGGATAAGTTCTATAAATACACCCATCATAATTACTGACCTGTGAACCGCACTTGAAATAAGCGGCTTTTATGCAATTCTTTGTAATTTCGCAGAAATAACTACATAATGCCACATTACTATTCGTTAGGGAAATTTCCCTCAAAAAGGCATACGCAGTATCGCAGGCCGGATGGCAAATTATACTCGGAACAGCTTTTCAGTACAGAAGGGTTTTCTTCCAATTCGTCTTTGCTTTACCACATACACCCACCAACCAAGATATTAAAGGCAGAAGAGCCGGTTAATGTGGCTCCCATAGCTGCAACAACCAACATACTAAAGCACCGTAGCTTCAGAGGCTTTAACATAGCACCCGCAGATGGCTACCTGGAGAGCCGGAAAACTGTGTTGTACAACAATGATGTAATGCTTACACTGGCCGGCCCGAAAAAAGGGCTGACAGACAATGTATTTTATAAAAACGCTGATACTGATGAAGTGCTGTTCATACATGATGGCACCGGCACACTGAAAACACAGTATGGCCAGATAAAATTCGGGTATGGTGATTATGTGGTGGTACCACGAGGCACCATTTATCAGATAGAATTTGACAATGAAAACAACCGCTTGTTTATTGTTGAGTCTTTCAGCCCCATCACTTTTCCGAAAAGGTACCTGAGCAAGTACGGACAACTGCTGGAACATGCCCCATTCTGCGAGCGCGACCTGCGCAAGCCGGAAAACCTTGAAACCTTTGACGAGCAAGGCGAATTTCTGATACAGGTGAAGAAAAAAGGTCTGCTTTACCCAATATGGTACGGGCATCACCCTTTTGATGTAATAGGCTGGGATGGCTGCGAATACCCATATGCCCTGAGCATACATGATTTTGAACCAATAACAGGCAGAGTACACCAGCCACCACCGGTACATCAGACATTTGATGCCCATAACTTTGTTATCTGCTCTTTTGTGCCAAGGCTGTTTGACTACCACCCTCAAGCAATACCGGCACCTTATAACCACAGCAATATAGATAGCGATGAGGTACTCTATTATGTGGATGGTGATTTTATGAGCCGCAAACACGTGGAGCGTGGTATGATAACACTGCACCCGGCGGGCATACCACATGGGCCGCACCCCGGCACTGTGGAAAAAAGCATAGGCGCCAAGGAGACCAAAGAACTGGCTGTGATGGTAGATACCTTCCACCCGCTGATACTTACTGTAGATGGAGCGAGCATTGAAGATGATACTTATGTATACAGCTGGATAGATTAAAAAAGCAAAAGTTAATAGTCAAAAGTCAAAACCCTGAAGTATGGGTATAACTATTGTCCATTAACTTAAGTACATAAATGAGGTTTAAGGCTTTAACTTAATTTCAAAATACAATTTCAGGTTTTCACTTTTAACTTTTAACTTAATATGGAAACACTTACCGTTAGCCAGAAAATGACACAGGCAAAGGATTTTTTGCCCATCAACGGCACTGATTATATTGAATTTTATGTAGGCAATGCGAAGCAGTCTGCCCACTATTATAAGACCGCATTTGGGTTTCAGTCGCTGGCCTATGCCGGACCTGAAACAGGTGTGCGAGACAGGGCATCATATGTGTTACAGCAGGGCAAGATCAGACTGGTATTAACTACAGCATTGAATTCAAAAAGCCCTATAGCCGAGCATGTGAAACTGCACGGCGATGGCGTAAAAATACTGGCACTGTGGGTAGATGATGCCTATAAAGCTTTTGAAGAAACAACCAGCCGGGGCGGAAAAGTATATATGGAGCCAACCACTATTACTGACGAGCATGGCGAGGTGAGAATGAGCGGCATCTACACTTATGGCGAAACCATTCATATTTTTGTAGAGCGTAAAAACTACAACGGCTTATTCCTGCCGGGTTATAAGCAGTGGAACAGTAATTACAACCCCAAGGACACGGGCCTGCTGTATGTAGACCATTGTGTAGGCAATGTGGGCTGGGGACGCATGAACCCTACCATGAAATGGTATGAAGATGTGATGGGATTTGTGAACATCCTTTCCTTTGATGATAAGCAGATCAATACAGAATACTCGGCGCTGATGAGCAAGGTTATGAGCAACGGTAACGGCTATGTTAAGTTCCCGATCAATGAACCGGCTGAGGGCAAGAAAAAATCACAGATAGAAGAATACCTTGATTTTTATGAAGGTGAAGGCGTGCAGCATATTGCAGTAGCTACAAAAGACATTGTAAAAACTGTACGTGAACTGAAAGCGCGTGGTGTAGAATTTCTGGATGCACCGCCTGCGGCGTATTACGAGGACATGACCAACCGTGTAGGCAAGATAGATGAAGATATTGCACCGCTGCACGAACTGGGCATTCTTGTGGACAGAGACGAAGAAGGCTACCTGCTACAGATATTCACGAAGCCAGTAGAAGACCGCCCGACACTGTTCTTTGAAATAATAGAGCGTAAAGGTGCTCAGAGCTTTGGTGCAGGCAACTTTAAAGCTTTGTTTGAATCAATAGAAAGAGAGCAAGCGAAGAGGGGGAATTTGTAGAGCGCCTGCATTCAAGAACGAATATAACCAACCATATTATACCGGCTCCGGATTAAACCCGAGCCGGTATTTTGTTTACCTTTAAAAAACAATTACAAAAATGCCTATCCTTATTGAAACCCCACGCCTCATCATACGGGAATTAGTGCCTGAAGACGCAGATGGGCTATTTGAAATGGACTCAGATGCTGAGGTACACAGGTATATACATCAGAGCCCGATAAAAACCATGCAAGAGGCAGATGACGCCATTGCGTTCATCAGAAAACAATATGCCGACAATGGCATAGGACGGTGGGCTGTGATGGACAAAACAACAAATGAGTTTCTGGGATGGACAGGGTTTAAACTAATGACCGAAGTGGCAAACGGCCATATAAACCATTATGATTTCGGGTACAGATTCAAAAGGAGCGTATGGGGCAAGGGAATAGCCAGTGAGTCGGGAGCTGCATCACTGACATACGGACTTGAGGCGCTTAAATTGAAACCGGTATTTGCCATGACCGATGTAAAAAACATGGTTTCGAGGCACATACTTGAAAAACTGGGATTCAGGTTTGTGGAGGAATTCAATTATGACGGACCACTACCGTGGGGTATACTGCCTGACCGGCTGGTGACGTGGTACGAGTTGCCAGCTGAACGATACTGGCCATAATCTGTGCAACATTTATGCAGGCAGATTCAATTAGCTCGATTATATTACATGACTGTTACCAGATAAAACTAAACACATAATTATTACAAAATGAAAAAATTACTCTTTATAGTACTCATTGCACTAATGAACTTTTCAGTTATGGCCAATGATCAGATCTCATCTGTATTCTCGCCGGCCAGAAATCATACAGAGATGTTTGTGAAAGGCAGAGACGGATACCTGAGTTTCTATTTTCTGGAGAATGGCAAATGGCAGATAGACAACAGCAGTTTCAGAGCGGCAAAAGTGCACGGTGAGGTATGTGCGGTATTTGAAACACAGCGAAATCATTCAGCAGTATTCTTCACCGGCGAAGACGGTTTTGTTCACTACTTCTTTGTTGACAAAGGCGTATGGCAGCATGATGCATCGTCATTTGCGGTTTCAAGGGCAATGGGGAAACTATCTGTAGTGTATGAAAAGCAGCGAATGCACAGCGCATTATTCTTCAAAGGCGACGACGGTTATCTCCACTATTTTTATGCAATCAACAATGCATGGCATCATGATGGAACATCGTTCCGCGCCGCAATTGTTGCGGGTGATATATCGGCGGTATACGAAGAGCAAAGAAACCATTCGGCGGTATTCTTCAAAGGAGCGGACGGGCTGTTGCATTACTACTTCCTTGGCGACCGCGCATGGAAGCATGATGGTGAAACTTTTAAAACGACCCCGGTAGCCGGAGATATTTCAGCTGTTTTTGAACAACAAAGAAACCACTCGGCGGTTTTTTTTAAGGGCATGGATGGGCTGCTGCATTAGTATTTTATGGGCGATGGCAAGTGGGCACATGACGGTATGACATTTGCCGGCACACCTGTAGGCGGGAGTATATCAGCTGTATACGAGCCTCAGAGAAGCCATTCGGCTGTATTTTTTAAAGGCGCAGACGGCTACCTGCATTATTACTACCTGGGGGCGGGCGCATGGGCGCATGATGGCACTTCATTCCGGCAGTCGAGGGTTGCTTTTGACCTGTCATGTAACTTCGAAAATCAGAGAAATCATACTTGCGTATTTTTTATCAGCCAGGATGGCAGAATTAACTATTATTATCTTGGAGCAAGTGGCTGGGCGAGGGATGATGAGTCGTTTTGATTTACATTATTTTAATTTTTGCTTAACACTGAGGCCTGGCGATTTTGCCGGGCCTATACTTTTATACAGATATTTTGGTTTTGCTCCGTAGTTTTCAGAATAGCTATTTTTACCTCTTTTTTCCGTAACTTAGTTATCACCAATGGAAAACGAATCAATCCAGGCTGCTGCACCGGAGCTGCAGAAATACAACAAGACTGAAGAAGAAGAAAAGAAGATCATTCTGAGGGAGTACCGTGCCCTGCTGCGCTCCCTAAAGGAGAGCCTGAAAAAAGGCGACAGAGCCATGTTGCGGCATGCTTTCGAAATGTCGGCAGAAGCGCACAAGGATATGCGACGGAAGTCAGGTGAACCATACATCCTGCATCCGTTGGCAGTGGCACGCATAGTGGTGGAAGATATAGGGCTGGGAGTTACTTCGGCTATATGCGCCCTGCTGCATGATACGGTAGAAGACACAGAGATCACGCTTGAGGACATCAGCCGGGAATTCAATACCCAGATCGCAAAGATCATTGATGGCCTAACAAAAATATCGAATGTAGTAGACCTGAAGGCGAATACAACTGTACAGGCAGAGAATTTCAGAAAGATACTGCTGACGCTGGCAGACGACCCCAGGGTGATACTCATCAAGCTGGCAGACAGGCTGCACAACATGCGCACACTGGAAGGAATGAACAGGGAAAAGCAGCTTAAAATTTCTTCTGAAACCACTTATATCTACTCGCCGCTGGCGCATCGCCTGGGCTTGTATGAGATCAAAAGTGAGCTGGAAGACCTTGCACTCAAGTACACTCAGCCCGATATATACAGAGAGATAGCCCAGGGACTTAAGGAAACAAAACGCGAACGATCCAGATACATCAATGAATTCATCAGGCCGCTGAAAGAAGAATTGGCGGCAAACGGATTTGAATTTGAAATTTACGGCCGGCCCAAAGCCATCAATTCCATATGGAACAAGATGCGCAAAAAACATGTCACCTTTGAGGAGGTGTATGACATTTTTGCTATACGCATCATACTCAAATCATCGCCTGAGAGGGAAAAAGAGGACTGCTGGAAAGTATATTCGATCATTACCAACTTTTACCACCCGAGCCCTGAACGCCTGCGCGACTGGATCAGCGTGCCTAAAGGCAACGGCTACGAGGCACTGCATACCACAGTGATGGGCCCCGGAGGCCGCTGGGTGGAAGTGCAGATCCGCACGGAGCGCATGAACGAGATAGCCGAGAAAGGCCTTGCCGCCCACTGGAAATACAAGGAAGGCGCACCAACAGCACAGGAAAGCAAACTGGACAGCTTTCTGAAACACCTACGGGAAATACTGAACAACCCGGACACCGATACCATAGATTTTATACAGGATTTCAAACTTGACCTTTTTACAGAGGAGATATATATCTACACCCCCAAGGGAGATATGAGAGTGCTGCCAAAAGGCGCCACAGCTCTTGACTTTGCATTTGACATACATACAGAACTGGGAAGGCGCTGCATAGGTGCAAAAGTAAATCACAAACTGGTGCCACTAAGCCACCCGCTGGTGAGTGGCGACCAGGTAGAAGTAATCTCCTCGTCAAAGCAAAACCCATCTGACGACTGGCTGCAGTTTCTCATCACCGCCAAAGCAAAATCGAGTGTAAAAAGTTATCTGAAAGAGGACAAGCGCAGAATAGCTGAAGACGGCAAAGAAGCCCTGAGGCGGAAATTTGAACACCTGAAAGTACCCGTATCGCCACACAACATAAATGAACTGCTACAGTATTTCAAAAAACCGTCTTCGCTTGACCTCTTTTACGGTATAGCCGTTGGCAGCATTGACCTGAAAGAACTGAAGAATTTTGTAGTACATGGAGACAAGCTACAGCACGCATACAAAGAAATAAAACAAGACACCAGAAATGCGCATTCGGAAGACGACCCTGTAAAGCAAAAAACCGGGAAGCCAGCAGAACTGATCATATTCGGTGAGAGTTCGGATAAGATATTGTACAAGCTGGCACAATGCTGCCAGCCAATACCGGGCGACAATGTATTTGGATTCGTGACAACTGGAGAGGGCCTTAAAATTCACCGGAATGACTGTCCAAATGCAGCACAGTTGCTGGCCAACTTCGGGCACAGGATAGTGAGAACCAAGTGGGCCAAAAACAAAGAAATATCGTTCCTTACAGGCGTACGTATTGTTGGGCTGGATGATGTGGGCGTTATTCAGAAGATAACAAATGTTATCTCCGGCGAGCTGAGACTGAATATGCGCTCTATAAGCATTGACACCAAGGACGGTATTTTTGAAGGAACAATTATGATCTATGTACATGACCGGGAAGAACTTAACAACTTCTGCAACAAGCTGGGTGCGCTGGAAGGCATTACTACCATAGAGCGACTGGAAAGTACTGAAGAAGTGTAATCGATGCCTTTGGCGTGTAGGCCCACGCCCTATCATAATATTAGGAGGAACAACACCCCAATATTATTTTTATAAAAAATTCAACATCATTTAACTGTGCAGACTACCAATCAACTTTATACAGAGTACGTAACAATCGTGCAGAAAGCCGCCGACCTGAACTATGCTTCGGCGGTGCTGGGATGGGACCAGGAAGTATATATGCCCGCCAAGGGAGCAGATGCCCGTGCAAGGCAGCTGGCCACGCTGGCAACAACAGCACACGAACTGCTCACCAGCGACCACTTTGGCAGCCTGCTGTCTGAATTATCTGTGGCGTGCGATTTGACCGACGAACAGAAATGCAATATCTTACTAAGCAAAGAGGACTACCAGAAAAACAAAAAGCTACCGCACGAATTTGTTGAAGAATTATCAAAGCTTACCAGCGAGTGTTTTAATGCGTGGATTGCCGCAAGAGAAAAAAATGATTTCAACCTGTTTGCGCCATCACTGTCTAAAATGGTGACCCTTAAGAGAAAACAGGCATCGCTGTATGGTTACCAAGGCCATCCCTACAATGCACTGCTGGATGAGTATGAAAAAGGGGCGAACATCGAAATGCTTGATGTGGTGTTCAACGGAATAAAGGAGCAACTACCTCTTCTGCTCGAAAAAATCAAAAATGCCCCTCAGGTAAGCAACGATTGCTTTCACCGCAATTTTCCAAAACAACAGCAATGGGACTTCAGTATTGATGTGCTGAAAGGAATGGAATTTGATTTTGAGGCAGGCAGGCAGGATTATTCGGTCCATCCTTTCACTACTTCATTTGCCCCATCGGATGTACGTATCACCACCAGAGTTGATGAAAACAATTTCTCATCCATGCTGTGGAGTTGTATCCACGAGGGCGGGCATGGACTTTACGAGCAGGGGTTGCCAGAAGCACAGTATGGGTTGCCGCTCGGCGCTGCTACTTCGCTTGGCATTCATGAATCGCAGTCAAGGCTATGGGAAAACTGCGTTGGCAGGAGCCTTGGGTTCTGGCAACACTATTTCCCGATACTTCAAAAATATTTTCCGGAGCAACTGATAGGCGTTTCGGCACAAGACTTTTTTAAAGCAGCCAACAAAGTGCAGCCATCACTGATACGTACAGAGGCCGATGAACTAACTTACCACTTCCATGTACTGATCAGGTACGAAATTGAAAAAGAACTGATTGAAGGTACACTTGAAACAGAAAACCTGCCTGCAAAATGGAATGAGCTATACCAAAAATACCTCGGCATAACTCCGCCCGACAACAGATCAGGCGTGCTGCAGGATGTGCACTGGAGCCATGGTATGTTTGGCTACTTCCCGACATATACTTTGGGCAGTTTTTACGCCTGTCAGTTTTATGATCAGGCTTTGAAAGACATCTCAGGCCTGCAAGCCCAAATACAAAACGGCGAGATGGCACAACTACTGACATGGCTCAGAACCAAAATTCATCAGTATGGCCGCCGCTATACGTCGGAAGAACTATGTATTGCAATTACAGGCAAGAAACTGGACCCGTCAATATTTATTGAACAGATGGCTGCCAAGTACAAAGATGTATACGGCATCAGCTTTTAACCGGCTCAGCGCGATCTTTATCCAACAGCTTACGAAGCAGGTTTTTTATCCAAACCTGGTATTTTTCTTCCAGCAGGGAGGAAACCACAAGCAATGTGACTGCATATGCCAATAACTTGGCGGCGAACATCAAAGGTGATGCTGCCGCAGCCTTGCCAAAGAAATAAATAATGGGCATATGCACCATATACACACCATACGATGTGGCGCCTAATTTAGACAATGATGTGAACAGATTCTTCAGTGCTGCAGGTATTTCAAAGTTAACCAGCCACATTACCAGGCTTAGCACAAGAATAGCCGCAGGGACAACATAATGTTCCCTCACAATAAAATCAAGGCTGTACGTTTTATATATCATTAACAGCCTGAACAATGCCGATATGTATATAAACCCAACCAGAAAGCGGTAATTTTTTGAATAAGCATGTGTGAGCGCCAGAATGAGCAAAATTGTCAGCGGATAATAGTAAAGGTCTGTCCAGGAAATGGACTGCTGGTACCAGGAATAAGCAGAATAATCGGCCATATGGAGCTTCAGCACCTTCACCACGGGGCCATATGGATTAAATGGCTGCAGGCAAAACATCAGGATAAATACCGCTATCATCCTTGAAGCTGATATATTCCACCTGGGCCATGATTTGATTTCGGCGATCATGGCACCGGTAGCCCAAAATAAAAACCCTATCAGGTAACTAAGTACCAGCGGATAAATTTGCACATTATGAAAGAAAATAAAAATGATGACCAGCATGGCAGCCAGTACCTTTACAGTCTTTACGAGGCTGATATTGTAGTAAGAGAAGAAGATAAAAACAAAATAGTAGATCAATTCATAGTTGAGCGACCATAGTGGGCCATCTTCAATAATCACATTGTCAAAAGGCACACTGGTAAAAGTGAGATTTGAAAGAATTACCTGCCAGCTGTAGCTGCCCCATGTGAGTGCTATTGTAAACAACATGGCCAGGAAATAAATAGGTAGAATTCTCGTCAGCCGCTTTCTGATGTAAGACGTAATAGATTTTCTATCTGTAAGCCGTTTTGTGTTAATGCCAATGACATACCCTGAGAGGATAAAAAACACAAGCACACTCATATGCCCCGGGAAGTTGTAATTCACCACATGGCCCAGCTCATAGTTTTTATCAAATGCGCGAGGGTAACAGCTCACCAGATGGAAGCCTACCACCACCAGCGCTGCTACGCCACGCAATATATCCAGGTTGCGGTTGTGTTTACTTTCCATTCAGAAGTTTATTATCAATCTCATCCAGCAGCGCCGCCGACTTTTGCTGATCAAATTTACGGGCAAACAAATCCGGACTGTCTTTTAATATTTCAAAATACGACTCATCCAGCGTGGCAGGCTTGGGCACATCCTTGCCTCGGTCAGACCAATCCATGTACCTCAGGCTGGAATATTCCTGAACGAACTGTTCTCCGGGTTTCCTTGTTTTCTCCCATTCTTCAAACTTCTCATAGCCGCACACATTCCAGCGCCGTTCTGAATTCAGAATAATTGTATGAAAAAAGGTTTCATCAGGCCCTTCCGTATATTTCATAAACTTCAGGTAGCCTGGATTTTTGTCGAGAAACTGCAGGATATAAGTTACTGTGCCGCCCGTGAGCGCAAACCACTGCGACCCGAAAAAAGGGCTCATATTGTTATAGAACTTTCTTTCGGGCAGGTATTTCATAAACCGCCGGTGTATTCCATAATAGAGGTACACCAGAAAAGGAATTTTCCTGCTGTTTCTGGGATTACTATATGGAAAGTCGTAATAGTGGTAGTACCTGACTTTGTTCTTATAGTTATCAGCGGCATCGCTGATCCTGGCAAAAGAAATAAAATCCTGATCGTGCTGCTCCAAAAACTGATCTATGTATTGTTTCCCTTTTATGGGGTAATCCTGGCCACTCAGCAGCACGAAATACTTAAAACTGATTCCGGCTGAAAGAGCCAGCTTCATAAGCCCTATGGTACTCAGCACCATATTGAACCCCATCCAGTTCACATCAAAATCTGAAACGGCCCTTACGTTGGGAAATTTCGATAGTGCCGAAAATATAGCCGCCTTATCTGCGCTTTTTTTATCTACATGAACAAAGAAATGAACGTTTGACCCGTCAAGCCGCTGTATCAACCTTTCAAGTTGTGCTGGCTGGTTGTGTGCTAAGATCAGGTAGGCTATCTGCATTTCGGGATACTAAATTAACTTAAGTACAGCAGAATAAATAACATCCACCTATTTGAAAAATACAAATAGTTATTCCGGTTTGTATTATTAAATTTGTAAACGATCTCGTTATTTGCCCATACCAGTGTCAGAAAAATATACAGAGCCACTTGAAGCCGACGAATTAGCCTTTCTCGAGCAAAAGGAACAAAAGGACAGGAAAGTATATTATAAGGTTTTCCAGAAACTTATGGTATGCTGTTTTATTTTCCCATTTGTGGGGGCTTGGTACAGGGCGTACGATGGTGCCCCAAATGCCTTTTCGTATGCAAAATTTTTCGTTTCAGCCGGCATACTTTTATTCATATGCCTGCTGGCTATTTACCTCACTTACAAAATGGACCTGTATAAGGTGCAGAAAGACATTGCCGGCAAAACGAAAACCATTGAAAAGAACCATGTAACCAACAAAGTATATTTCCCGTCGAAAAGTGCTTACTATGTGTACCTGGATTCACTGGTAAAACTCAGTATTGAGGTTTCAGAAGAAGATTATTTTCGTATTCGTAAGGGAGATGAGATCAGCATAGAATATACAACCCATTCAAAACACTACCTGGGTTATTTTTGAATTGTTCATTTTACCCGCTACTTTTGATTTCCGGAATCTGAATTCAGTTTTCACCGGCTGCAATTGCCTTATTGGCATGCAACCTTAGAGCAGTTTATGTTATTTAGTAATGTAGTGGGCCAGCAACCCGCCAAAGACGGATTACTGACTATGTGGCGCAATAATTTGCTGCCACATGCTTTGCTTATTAACGGGCATGAAGGCACCGGCGGACTGCCGCTGGCACTGGCATTGGCACAGTTTATTTTTTGCGAAAACAAGACGGAAAAAGATTCTTGCGGACATTGCGCCAGCTGTAGCAAGGTTACCCGCCTGGAGCATGCCGACCTGCATTTCAGTTTCCCGTCTATTGTACCCAGATCCGGAGTGAAAGCAATGAGCCGGCATTACATAGGCGAATTCAAGGAATTTGTAAAGCAGTCGCCATATGGAACTACCTACGACTGGCTGCAACATATTGAAGCTGAAAATAAACAGGGCAACTTGACTGCCGAAGAATGCAGGGAGATCATAGACACACTGAACCTGAAATCTTACGAAGGAGGCAGAAAGATACTTATCATGTGGCGCCCCGAATACCTAGGTAAAGAGGGCAATATTCTGCTTAAACTTATTGAGGAGCCGCCCGCGGATACGCTGCTAATATTTGTTGCAGAGAATTCGGAGGATATTCTGCAGACCATACGGTCGCGAACACAGGAAATAAAACTAGCTCCCATCAGCCCGGCTGACATTGCGCTGGCACTCACCACACGCTCACTTGCTGACCCCAAACGGGCGGCACAGGCAGCAAATATGGCTCAGGGAAGCTACACCGAAGCACTAAGGCTGATAAGAGAAACAGATAACGATCTTTATCCAGAGGCCAGCCGATTATTGAAAGCGATATTGGGCAATGGAACTGAGATTGCCAAATTTGCAGAAGACTGGTCTAAAAACGGCAGGGAACAACAGAAGAACCTGCTCAATTACATCATACAGCTGATAGAACAGGCGATCAGGTACCGGTACACTCAAAATGACGCTATCCCGCTGGCGGAACAGGAAATTAAGTTTGTAAAATACTTTGCAGGTTTTCCTATATCGGTCAACGGGTTGTCGGAACTGGTTACGACCCTCTCAAATACAATTTATTATATTGAACGTAACGCACACTCCCGCACCCAGTTACATGCTCTTGGTATCAGAATGCAGTGCCTGTTAAAAAACAAACCACTGCATCCGGCACTCAAATAATATACATTGTTAAATATTGAATAACCCTGCTCAAAACTCACCCTTTTTCTACCGCTAGCACGATTTTTGATTATCTTTTTATTAACAGCATTTAAGCTACATTTGTTACCATTCATTTTTTATTAAGTAATAGACCTATGTTGAATTTCATGAAGAATAAAATCCTGATACCACTGTTAATTATAGGCTGTATCGCCGCTTTCCTTTCGTTCAAGTATACGGGGAAGGGACAGTCGTCAGAAGATAAGCGGAAACTGGTGATTGAGACTGTGATGAAAACAATTCAGCAGGTACACTTCTCACCCAAAAATATAGATGACAGTTTTTCATCGCGGGTGTACCACCGCATTATACATGATTTCGACTATGATAAATTGTTCTTCACCCAGCAGGATATCAATAAACTGAAAGTATACGAATTCAAAATTGATGATCAACTTAAAGAAA
Source organism: Sphingobacteriales bacterium (assembly GCA_900299255.1). Taxonomy (GTDB): domain Bacteria; phylum Bacteroidota; class Bacteroidia; order Chitinophagales; family Chitinophagaceae; genus Nemorincola. The sequence goes on along the minus strand of OMJB01000118.1, from coordinate 14,074 downwards.
CATCAATTGAGTTTTTTGATTCTCTGGATGCGATATGGATGAAAAAAATTGCACAAGCCGAAAAATTCTACCCTGACCTACTGAGCAAACCTTTTACGTTTAACAAAAACGAAGAGCTGGAATTAAACTCAGATAAGGAAGCATTTGCAACCGACGACAAGGCACTGATGGACAGGTGGAAGTTATTTTTGAAATACAGGGTACTGGCAAAATTTGTTGACCTGAAAGACGAACAAAATAAAAAGAAAGAAAACAAAGACTCTGTAAACGCAGTAATGAAAACCGATGCTGAGCTGGAGGTTTCGGCAAGGGAGGATATCAGAAAATTTTACCAGCGCGTATTTACGCGCTACCACAAATGGAAAGCCGACGACAGATTTACAGCGTATGTTAATACCATCACCAGCACTGAAGACCCTCATACTACTTATTTCCCGCCTGAAGACAAAAAAGACTTTGATGTAACGATGAGCGGCAGCTTCTTTGGCATAGGAGCCAAGCTGAGCCCTGCCAACGATAAGATCACTATTACCGAGATCATTACCGGCAGCCCCTCATGGAAACAGGGCGAGCTAAAATCGGGCGATGAAATAATAAAGGTTGCGCAGGGTGAAAACCCACCTGTGGACGTTCAGGGCATGGACCTGAATGATGCCATTAAACTCATCAGGGGGCCAAAGGGCACAGAAGTAAGGCTTACAGTTAAAAGAGCAGACGGATCAACCAAGGTTGTGGCGCTGAAAAGAGATGTGATACAGATGGATGAAGTGTTTGCCAAATCTGCTATCATCAAAGTGAAAGATGGCCCTATCGGGTACATTTACCTGCCAGAATTTTATGCCGACTTCAACCATACCAGCGGGCGCACCTGCTCGGTTGACATGGCTGAAGAGGTTAAAAAACTGAAACAAGCCGGCGTAACCGGTATCATAGTAGACCTTCGCAGAAATGGCGGCGGCTCATTGGGCGATGTGGTAGATATTGCTGGCCTGTTTGTAGGCAAGGGCCCTGTAGTACAAGTAAAAAGCAACCATGCAAGCCCGTCTGTGCTGCGTGCACAACCCGGCGACAGCATATTGTACTCCGGGCCTCTGGCTATCATGGTCAACGGCGGCAGTGCATCTGCTTCTGAAATTCTGGCCGCGGCACTACAGGATTATAAACGCGCCGTTATTGTGGGTTCTCTGACATACGGTAAAGGCACTGTGCAGAAAATGGTAGACCTTGACCAGATGATAGACCCCATGACGCGCGTGCTGATGAAGAACGACACTGATGGATCAATGGGCCAGTCAATCGGGGCTTTGAAACTCACTATGGAAAAATTCTATCGTGTCAACGGCGGGTCAACACAGCTGAAAGGGGTAAAACCGGATATAGCCATACCGGATGACTATGAAATGTATGAAGACGACGACATAGGCGAACGCCACAACAAATCTGCGTTAGCATGGGATGAAATACCGCCTGCCAACTACAAGGCTACAGGCTCTGTAAGCAACTTAAACCAGCTGAGCCAGCTGAGTGAGAGCCGCATAAAATCAAACCCTACATTCAGGCAGATACAGGAGAACTCAGAATTCTACAAACGCAAAAAGGAAAACAACAAAGTAGTGCTTACAGAAGAGCAGTTCAGAAAAGACCAGGAAGAAATGACTGCACATTCGAAGAAGCTGGAAGAACTGCTGAAGAAAAATCCGCTGCTGGAGCTCAGCAATCCGCCTGCAGATATGGGTAAAGTCACCGCCGATAGTGTGGCCATCACCAAAAACAAAGATTGGCTGAAGAACCTCAGCAAAGACTGCTATCTGTCGGAAACGGTGAATATAGTCAACGACATGATTAAGTCTGGCATGAAGGTAAATATGGGTACAGGCATGAAATAAATGGCCAAAACAAGAAATAAGCGTAAGCTCCCGGTAACCGGGAGCTTATTTTTTCCAACTATTGCAAGCCAACCTTTATCTTTGTATAGGAGCAAAGCCAGATCAAGCAAACAATGATGAAGCAACACTCGTTTTTATTATTTACTACCCTGCTACTGCTGTCTGTATTTCATGCAACCGCACAGGACAAAAAGAAAGGGAAAAAAGCTGACGAGGAAAAAACACCCGTATTCAACTATGTTATTGACGACCCAATGGACGCATTCGGGCCAAAGGGAGATGCAGCAGACACGAACCGCTATTTTTTGTTTCCTGAATTTTACTCCTACTGGCCAGTAACTGTTAATGACACCGTGCTTAAGTACGAGTGTTATGACGCTGCACACCAGCCATTGAATATGGATACCCTTCACAACCTCAGCGACCTGCATTATGTTTCCTTTATCAGATTCTACACCGACTATCTGCAAACAGGCATAGATCAGGATGGCAAACCACAACCGCTTAAAGTTGCCAACATTCTGTACAAGTACGAGCGCACCGGCAACGACACATGGACAGCCCTCGACAACATAAACCAGTACAGAACCACACTACAGGAGCAAACAACCAAGATCGTACGATCAGACACTTCAATAATTACCAATAAAATTACAGGCAGCAAACAACTCACCATAAGGCGGTATTACAAAGTGGTGGAAATAGCCAAAGAAAACGAAGTTAATCCTGAAAATAAAACAATCAGCAGCGAGGCCCCGTCAACTGTTGTAACCCATCTGGTACCGGAGTTTTATTTTCACCGGCCGCAGATCATTAAAGACACCACCCTCGAATTCCTCTGCTACGACAATCGGGACAGCCTGATACCAGAAGTTCAGAACTACGACGATGTCCGCTATTTTTCATTGTTCAAAAAGTATACAGATACAGAACATACCTATACCGACAAAGATGGCTCCAAGAAGCCGTTGCCCGTTTCATTTATTACGAAGCGGTACGATGCTTCGGCGAAAGACAAGTGGATGAGTATTGAATACCCCGGCAATAAGCTCACCGAGCTGAAAGGGTTCAAGAACATCATTGTAAGCTCTGACACAGAACAGGTAAAAGACCCGGTAACTGACAAGCAGGTACTGCATGTCTACAACAGGTACAAAGTAATCAAAAACTAATCAGGAAGCCTGCCATTGGGCCATTACCTGGTTCAACCCATCCAGATTACCCGTAAGCATAGCCAGCCGAGCAATAACACGCTCTACCAGCGCATCCGGACAGGAAGCACCCGATGTAACCATGACGCGTAAGCTATTCAGTGATGGAAGAAAATCGGCTGTTAATTTTTCAGCATGCGCGTGCAGATCATAATGACTGATCTCTTTCAGCGAAAGAATACAATGCTCGTCATTAATAAAATAAGTAGGTAGGCGGTTTTCGCATAACTCCACCAGGTGCGATGTGTTTGAACTGTTGTAGCCGCCTATAACCAGCGCAATATCTGCATCGGTTTCAAGCATGCCCATTACAGCACTCTGATTATCGTTGGTAGCATAGCAAAGTGTATCACGCATATCTGCAAAGTGATCACTCATCTGCTCTGGGGGCGTGTGATAATGCCCGAGTATGAGCGGCTTCAGATAATCGGCAATGCCCTGCGTATCGCTTGCCAGCATGGTTGTCTGATTTACCACTCCAATCCGCCGCAGATCCTTTGCAGGGTCAAAACCTTCAGAATACTGTCCTTTAAAATCGACAACAAATGCCGCTGGGTCAGCGGCACCCGTTATGTACTTTCCAAGCAATACTGCCTGGTCCATATCACGTACTACCACAGTAGGCGTATGCGCCTTGCTATGAGAGAAAGTGGCCCTTGTTTCTTCGTGACCCGGCTTTCCATGCACCACAATGGTATAACCATCAGCTCCTGTTTTTTCGGCACGGTTCCATACTTTCTCTACGAAAGGGCAGGTAGTTTCATACCTTGTCGGGTCAATCCCCTTATTTCTGAGTATCTGCTCCAGCTCCAGTGTTGTACCAAATGCCGGCACTATCACTACATCTTCACTGGTCAGATCATCCCAGCTGATGAGCATATTACCCTTTGTATCCATAATAAACCTGATTCCCAATGCCTGAAGATCTGCATTGACACCAGGATTGTGAATCATTTCGCTGAGCAGGAATATCCTCTTTCCTTTGTTTTCCTCTACTGCCCTGAAAGCTATTTCTATTGCATTTTCCACACCATAGCAAAAACCAAAATGCCGGGCGAGTACTATCTGCAACGTGCCAGCATTCAGTATTGTAGGCGTAAAATCCTTTTTCATTTTGTCATCACCCTTTCTTTTATGCTTTACAGCGGTGATTAAAGGGCTGCGGTAATGTTCCGGGACATTGAATGACTTCATGAAAGATGCTGTTACTTATTTAAATTAGGAATGAGGCAATGATTGTTAACTACTTCACCATATTGTACCTCAAAATTTTCCAATTATGACTAACACCATGATCGGGGTGTGACAGATTCATAGAGATCATGCCTACACTGTCGTTAACGGTAAACCAGTCGGACATTTTTGTTACAGCGCCGCCGCTCACCGCCGAATCTATATCGCTGTGATGGTATACATACCCTACATTGATGGGATATAGAGCACCAGGCCCAGGGTAATATACATCAACCCGGGATACATAGGCGGTGTCGTACTTCGACAACTGGTCGCCGAAGGAGTATGGATAGAGAATCAGCGGATCATACTGAATCTGATTTTTCCACCCATAACCATTTATGCCATACTTGTAAGTGAGCACAATTCTTGTAGCCTGATAATTGAATACCCAATTGGCAGAATCTGCAGGATTGGACCCATCCAGATTTACCTGCGCTATTGTGATGTAATGGTAATTGTAAATATTGTACGCTTCCTCGGCTGCTGCATAATAGTTGCTGCGCACATAAAAACTGTCTGTCCGTCCGGTCAGTGAGTCTCTGTATATCCAATATGTACCTGGCTTGAAATTAAAATGTACTGCCATTGCAGAATCTGTGTCCAATTCAACAAACTCCTTCTTCCCCGTCTTTTTGCAATCAGACAGCAGGAATACTAAAATGATGAATACACTCCCTCCCAGCACACTATTCACTTTACGCATATCAGCAATAATGATTCGTAACAAAATTAAGTAAAATAGCAATCAGTAAATTACCATGCCATCAGGCATCTGCCAGCACTGCTGTTCCTATTTTTTCATCAGTGCAAAGCCAAGCACTTCAGATACGTTATTGACGTAATGAAATGTAAGCCCTTTCACATACTCTTTGTTGATCTCATCAATGTCTTTCTCATTTTGTATTGACATGATGATCTCTTTGATACCCGCACGCTTTGCCGCCAGAATTTTTTCTTTTATCCCGCCTACCGGCAGCACCTGCCCGCGCAGCGTTATTTCTCCGGTCATGGCAATGTATGGCCTTACTTTACGGCCTGTGAATGCAGATGCCAGTGATGTGAGCATGGTAATACCTGCACTCGGGCCATCCTTTGGCACAGCACCTTCCGGCACATGTACATGAATATTTCTTTCGGCAAACATTTCATAGGGTATCTTGTACGCGTCAGAATTGGCCTTCAGATAAGACAGTGCGGTTGTAGCACTTTCTTTCATTACCGTACCCAGGTTACCGGTAAGGGTTAATTCGCCTTTTCCTTTCGACAATGAAGTTTCAATAAACAGAATGTCGCCGCCCACGGCAGTCCATGCCAGGCCAACAACCACACCCGCAGGGTAGCCCCTTGTATAAATATCATTTGTGAACCGAGGCTTGCCCAGTGCCTTTTCAACTACTTCTGTGGTTATCTGAGGTGATACTTTCTCATCCAAGGCTACATGCTTGGCTACCGACCTCATGATGCCAGCAAGCAACCTGTCCAGTTCGCGCACACCACTCTCTCTGGTATATTCCTGAATGATCTTCAGTATTACTTTGTCAGGAAACTTCAATGGCACTTTCATTAACCCATGCATTTCTTTCTGCTTGGGTATCAAATGCCGCTTGGCTATTTCTGTTTTTTCTTCAGGCGAGTATCCTGAAAGCTGAATTATTTCCAACCTGTCGCGCAAAGCTGGCTGAATATCTGCAAGGCTGTTTGCGGTTGCTATAAAAAGGACCTTGGAGAGGTCATACTCCAGTTCCAGGTAGTTATCATAAAATGAATTGTTTTGTTCCGGATCCAGAATTTCCAGCAGTGCAGAACTGGGATCGCCCCTGAAGTCTTTGCCCAACTTGTCTACTTCGTCCAGTATAAATACCGGATTTGAAGACTTGATTTTTCTGAGCGACTGTATGATACGCCCGGGCATAGCCCCAATGTATGTTTTTCGGTGCCCCCTCAGCTCACTCTCATCATGAAGGCCACCCAGGCTTAAACGAACGTACTTTCTTTGAATAGCACTTGCGATACTACGCCCCAATGATGTTTTACCAATTCCGGGAGGGCCTACGAAACAAAGTATAGGAGACTTCATATCACCCTTCAGCTTGAGGACAGCGATATACTCAAGTATCCTGTCTTTGATTTTATCCATGCCGTAATGGTCATCATCAAGTACCTTCTGGGCTTTTTTCAGGTCATAGCTATCTTCTGTAAATACACCCCATGGCAGGTCGAGCATCAGATCCAGATGATTGTATATCACAGAGTAATCGGGCGTACTGGGATGCATGCGTTCCAGCTTTTCGATATTCTTTTTGAAAAGCTCTTTTGCGCTGTCAGTCCATTTGATTTCATCGGCACGTTTTTGCAGGTCCTTAATTTCCCTGTCGTTAGGGTCGCCACCTAGCTCATCTTTGATTGATTTGAGCTGCTGCTGCAAAAAGTACTCCCTTTGCTGCCGATCTATATCTGCACGGGTCTTATTCGTAATCTCATTTTTGAGTTCCACCAGTTGCAGGTCTGTCTGTAGCAATTGCAACAACTTTTCAGCCCGCAGTGTTATATTGTCCTCTTCGAGCATTGCCTGCTTATCCTGCAGTTTTGCCGAGATGTTGGATGCCACAAAATGCATCAGGAAAGACTGCTGTTCAATGTTGCGCAGCACAATACTTGCCTCATTGGGCATGTTGGGCGACTGGGCTGCTATCTTTTCGGAATAATCTTTGATGGAAGAAATGAGCGCATCGAAAGAGGCATCATCTTTAGGGTAAATATCCTCCAGATAATTCACTTTGGCCACATAAAACGGATCAGACTGCACATATTCTGCAATTTTGAACCGCATCCTGCCCATAATAAAAATCGTAATGTTGCCATCCGGCATTTTTATCTGCTTCACCACCTTAGCCAGCGTACCAGTACTGTATATTTCGTCCGGGCTTGGGTCTTCGTTAGAGCTATCCTTTTGTGCAATTACACCTATCCATTTGTTACTTTTCTGCGCTTCTTCAATAGCTTTTACCGATTTTTCCCGCGCCACCGTAATTGGCAGCACCACATTGGGAAACAAGACTGTATTGCGCAGGGCAATAACCGGCAGTGTTTCGGGCAGTGAACCTTTCTCCTGCTCATCCATCTCGTCTTCTCCAAGCGGCACAATGGGCATAAATTCCATTTCCTGGTCATTCTGGCTCAACAACATATCTAACATTGATCTAATTTCAGACATTCTGACAAAGTTACCCCCTGTTTGTATTTATTGGGTGGAGTAAAGATAGTGGCAATACTTATGCCAAAGCATATTATCTGTAATTTTTACAGGGATTTCAGAATATTATGCCAATAAAAGGATTGAAAAATGTACATTTTTATATCTTTACAAAAAAACACGCATGAATACAAGAACATTGTTTGCAGCTCTTTTGACGTTCAGCCTTTTCGCAACTTCTGTCATTGCCCAGCCGGTTGTAGTTGACAACAGTTCAAAATATCTTTTCAGGCACCCCCATATTAAGAAGTTTTACGTAGCGGGAGCACTGGATGGTGCTATGTTTTCTACAGCTACCATCCATCACGATGCAGTAGTTTATGACCCAACCACTGGTGCCAGCGTACCTGAGACCAATACAATGGGCACAATACGTTTTACTTACTTCGTCAATTTTGGATTTACATTCAATTTTAACATCAGCCCGTCAGTAGGCGTGTTTACCGGAGTTGATATCAAAAATATCGGATACATTGAGCAGGACAACGGCATTTCGACCAAACGCCGTACCTACAATGTGGGTGCCCCGCTGGCATTGAAGATTGGTGATATGGGAGACAAGGGATCCTATTTCTTTCTGGGGGGAGGCATGGATGTGGCCATCAACTACAACGAAAAAGTATTTAAAGAAAGGGACAACAAAACCCGCACAAATGAGTGGTGGAGCGACCGTACGCCACGGACCATGCCTTATGGTTTTGCCGGAATTTCGTTTAATCACCACATCACAGTTAAGGGGCAATATTATTTTAACAACTACCTGAATACTGATTACAGAGATGCGCAGGGCAAGGCAATTTATCAGGGTACAGAAGTGCACCTGATGGTACTGAGCGTTGGATTTGGCATGAATTTCACTACAGGCGAGAAAAAACACAAGAGCAACTGCCATCATTGCTCCGATTGCAATGAGCACGGGCATTCCGTTGGAATTCAGATGTAATTGATCCCAAATTTTTTACTGTGCTTAAAAAGTCTATGGATGACCTGGGGAGAAAATCTCCGGAGCAGCTACTGTTGTCCGATAAACATCCGATTATTGTAATACTCGATGATGTGCGCAGTATGCACAATGTGGGTTCTGTATTCCGCACCTGCGATGCATTTGCTGTAGAAGAGCTGTATCTATGCGGCTACACGCCTTGCCCGCCTCACCGCGATATTCACAAAACAGCACTGGGCGCCACTGAAACGGTTAAGTGGCGCAGCTTTGCAACGACAGCTGAGGCGGTTGAACATGCTCGCAGCCTGGGCTATTCGATACTCGCTGTAGAACAGGTACACAATAGTACTCCCCTGAATACCTTTGACTGGAAAGGGCAAAAGACAGCACTGGTATTTGGAAATGAGGTAACCGGGGTAAACAACGAAATACTGGGCCTGGCAGATGGCTGCCTCGAAATTCCCCAGTGGGGGTCAAAACACTCGCTGAACATAGCGGTAAGTGCAGGTGTTGTACTTTGGGAACTTGTCCGAAAAAAGAAAACAATCCTGCCATAGTGTAGTTTTCTGCGTACATTTTTACTGTCCAGCCACGGCAGCAGAGTTGCCTCAATTGAAATATTGCCATTTAAACCGAGGCCACTTTTAGCGATTTTTTAATATTTATTGTTTATTGCATGAATATTCGTATTTTAGGTGCAATATACCCGCGCGTAAAATGAGGCAATACCTGCATACCCTATTCTTTGTCTTTCTGTCAGCTCCGTTGCTGCTCAGGGCACAGGTATCTGTGGTACCCGGTGTATCGGCAGCAACACTTGCTACCAAACTAGTTGGATCGGGCGTAGTTATCATTAATCCTACTATCAGTTGCACCAGCAATGCCTACGGTACGTTTTCAGGGCCATCGTCACTAAGCTTCGACAGTGGCATAGTACTTACAAACGGACAGGCAGGGACGGTTGGGCCCGCCATAGGAGCCTTCGGGCCAGCGACCGGATTTGCAAGTACCAATAACGGCACTCCGGGAGACCCGCAGCTTTCCACGCTTGCTGCGTCCCCTACTTTTGATGCATGCATTTTACAGTTTGATTTTAAACCAGCCGGTGATACTATTAAATTCGATTACGTTTTCGGATCAGAAGAGTACGGTTGTTGTGTGTGCTCAGGATTTAACGACGTATTTGCGTTCTACATTTCCGGGCCTGGATTCTCCGGGCCTACCAACATGGCTATAGTTCCGGGTACCACTGTTCCGGTTTGTATCAACAGTGTCAATTGCTCCAGCGGCTCGTTATGCAGTGCCATGGGCCCGGGTGCCCCTTACTGTGCGTACTATGTAAATAACTCATCCGGATCTTCTATTTCCTATCAGGGAATGACCACTACCATGCAGGCAATTGCAGCGGTGACCCCATGCGATACATACCACCTGAAGATTGCCATAGCAGATGCCGGCGACCACATACTTGACGGTGGCGTGTTCTTAAAAGCGGGCAGCCTCAATTCTACAGGGCTACATGTATTGCCATCAGGGCTTTTCCCTGCCGACACCACTACAGGTGCGCAATTTGCAGTCAGGGGATGTTCTCCCGGAAAATTCATTTTCACACGGCCGGCTCCTTATTCACTCCCGTATACAATTCACTACAGCATCAGTGGCACTGCAACCAACGGATATGATTATGTAGCGATACCTGACAGCATCACCATTCCCGCCTACTCAGCCACTGATACATTGCTGATTACGCCGCTCAGTGTGCCGCCAGCTGGCGTAAAAACAGTCAGGCTATCCATTACGGGTATTTACACCTACTCCTGCGGTGGCAGCTCATCTGTGCTGAGTGATACCGCCCAGTTGAAAATCTTTGATGCCATCAGCCCGATCATCGGCCCATCGAGTGCGTGTACGGGCAGTTCGTTTTCTTTTACCGACACAATGGGTGGCGGCACATGGACCTCTGCTTTTACAAGTATTTGTTCCATAGGTTCTGCGACAGGCGTGGCTTACGGTGTGAGTACAGGAACTGCGCTAATCTCGTATGGCTATCTTCCCGCCTGTGCAATAACTAAAACTGTGACTATAAATCCGTTGCCGGCCACTATTACAGGTTCCGGATTCGTGTGTGCAGGCTCATCGGCCACTCTAAGCTGCACCACCACTGGTGGTTACTGGGCCGGCTCCAACAGCAATGCCATAGTGGGTTCGCTCACTGGCAATGTAACCGGTGTGTTTCCCGGAACAGACACTATAAGCTATATACTGCCTTCCGGATGCCGCAGTATTTTTGTAATAACAATCAATCCGGTACCAGTACCAATAACCGGCACACGGGTTATCTGCGATAGCACTTCAACCATACTAACTGATGGCACAGCCGGGGGCTACTGGAGCAGCCTCACGCCCGGCATTGCTGCTATTGGGCCATCTACCGGAATGATGACGGGTGTAAGTGCTGGAATAACTTTCGTTACCTACACGCTATCGCCGGGCTGTTTTGCTGTAGCCAGCGTTACCGTTAATCCGGTGCCATTGCCCATAACCGGGCCATCACATCTGTGCGTAGGTTCTTCTGTAACACTTTCAGACCTGACACCCGGAGGCACCTGGAGTTTTTCGCCGCCGGGCATTATCACTTTGGGCTCGACTACAGGCATTGTTACAGGCGTTAGTGCAGGCAGTGTTATTGCAACCTATACGTTGCCTGTGGGTTGCTTCGCCACTACCTATATAACTACAGATGCACTGCCATCGCCCATAGCAGGTATTTTATCGGTTTGTACAGGAGATTCAACCATTTTATACAGCAGCCCAACGGGTGGAACCTGGGCGGTCTCAACACCTTCCGTTGCCGGAATTGGGACGTTTTCAGGCATGCTGGCAGGGGTTACCGCGGGCACCTCAGCCATATCCTATACTTCCCCATTGGGTTGTACTGTATCTGCTATAGCCACCATCAATGCTACGCCTCCGCCAATTGCAGGAACACTGGCAGTATGCAACGGGTTTACTACAACACTTACCAATACACTGAGCGGAGGAGCATGGATCAGCAGTGATCCGTCGGTTGCAGACATTGACCCCTCTACCGGAATTGTTACAGGCATGTCCCTGGGCACTGCAATCATCACTTATTCTTTGCCGTCAGGCTGCTATACTCTGGCCATGGTTACCGTGAACTCAGCACCACTGCCCATTACCGGCCCCTTGGCACTGTGTGCAGGCAGAGATACGACCTTATCTGATTTAATAGCCGGAGGCACATGGAGTTCTTCATCCACCGGCATTGCAACAGTCAATCCGATTACCGGTGTTTATCATGGTGTGTCATCAGGAACAACAACAATCTCCTATTCATTTGGCGGCGGCTGTTTCACAACCAGCCATGTTACTGTGAATCCGGCACCTGCGCCTATTGCCGGCACATTACGCGCCTGCGCAGGCAGTTCCACCACATTAACTGACCCTACTACGGGCGGCATATGGAGCAGCAGCACCCCAACCATTGCGTCGGTGGGCGTTACCACAGGCTTTGTGACCGGAGGTTCCACAGGCACAGCCATCATTACCTACTTTGCCAACGGATGCAGTACAATAGCCACGTTTACAGTTAACCCCAATCCCGGGCCTATTGCAGGCTCTAACCATGTATGCCCCGGCACCAGCACTACACTCACGAATACATTTGGGGGCGGCCTATGGAGCAGCAGCCCGCTTACAATTGCGGCCATAGGTTCTTCAACCGGCCTGCTCACCGGTGTGGCGGTGGGCATAGCCACTACCACCTACATCTTGCCCACCGGCTGCTATGCCGTTTTGCCAGTCACTGTCAACCCAATACCGGGTGCTATTTCCGGCCCGCCTACCGTTTGTATCGGGGTATCGGCCACACTCACCAATGCCACTTCCGGCGGTACCTGGAGCAGAAGCAGTGCCAATGTATCCGTTGGTTCGCTATCCGGCATAGTTACCGGACTGATTGCAGGCACGACAAACATCACTTACACTTTGCCGACAGGCTGCTATATTGTTAAACCCATGACCGTTAACGGGGCACCGGGGCCTATTACAGGCACACTATCTGTATGCCCAGGCACCACAACGGCACTCTCCGACATCACACCAGGCGGAACCTGGACATCGGTAACACCGTCTGTTGCCACAATCAGCTCAGCTACAGGGGTGGTAACAGGCGTACTTACAGGCACCACAGTTATCAGTTATTCTCTCGGTTCGGGCTGTAGCATTGCCGCAACAGTTACTGTAAACCCCATTCCTTCATTGTTTGCAGTTACAGGCGGAGGCTCTTACTGTATGGGCGGAGCCGGATTGCACGTAGGCCTAAGCGGTTCTGTGCCGGGCACTAATTACCAGCTATACCTGGGTACATTTACTGTTGGCGCTCCGCTGGCAGGTACCGGCGGCATCCTGGATTTCGGGCTGCAGACCGGGGCAGGCACTTACACTGTCCTTGCCACCAATACTGCAGGCTGTAACCGAACAATGACGGGCAGCGCAGTTATAGCCATCAACCCCGGCCCGGCAGGCATAGGTGGGCCTTCGGCTGTATGCCTGGGTGCGAGTGCCACGCTTACTGCCACACCGAGCGGCGGTACGTGGAGCAGCAGTGCGCCATTAACAGCATCCATAGGATCAGCGACCGGGCTTGTTGCTGCACTGGCCACCGGCACTACAAATATCACCTATACACTGCCTACAGGCTGCTATGCAACCAAGGCTATTACTGTAACAACTGCTCCAGGCCCCATCACAGGTGCATCAACAGTTTGTTCCGGTGCATCTACTACATTTTCAGATGCAGTTCCGGGCGGCACATGGAATAACGTATCTACGATAGTATCTGTTGGCTCTATAACAGGGGTTGTAACAGGTGTAGCAGCAGGCGCTACCACTATAACCTACTCTCTTGGATCAGGCTGCACCGTATACAAAACAGTTACGGTGCTGGCTACCCCGTCAGCCATTACTGGCTCTCTGGCTCTCTGTGCGGGCACCGCTGGCGTACTGCGTGATGCCACAACGGGTGGAACCTGGAGCGGAGGCAGTACAGGCATTGCCACAATCGGATCTGCGGGTACTATAGTTGCTGCGGGTGCAGGCACTACAGTGGTTTCTTATACTACAGGTACATGTTCGGCGGTTGCTACTATTAATGTCAACCCCAATCCGGCTGCTATTACAGGTGCTGCTATTATTTGCGCATCATCAACAGCCCCTCAGTATGATGCCACACCGGGCGGCACCTGGAGTACATTATCGCCCTTTGTTTCCATTAGTTCGGTGTCGGGTGTTGTTACCGGAATATCTGCGGGCAGCGCACTCATCACTTATACCATTGGCGGCTGCATGGCTACACGCTCTGTTTCTGTGGCAGCACTACCTTCTATAACCGGCCCCGCATCTGTATGTGCCGGCGCTTCCATTACATTATCCGGAACTTTAAGCGGCACATGGTCGTCAGGCTCCGGCTCTGTAGCTACAGTAGGCACTGCAACGGGCATTGTTACCGGATCGTCGGTGGGCG
>OMJB01000117.1 GCA_900299255.1 Sphingobacteriales bacterium | reverse complement strand
TTAGGATTATCTGTACCTGAAGAGGCAACAGCATAAATACCTGGGATATAAGGGCGATACCACGCAAATGTTGCACCTGGTGTAGCACTTGCAGGAATGTAACTGAACACATTGCTGTCACATACTGCTCCAGGAGTCAGCGTGCTGCTCAGTTTTGGTTTCGGATGAACAGTCAGGTCAACATTCTGTGTGTTCGTACAGCCGTTTGCAGTCAGTGTGTAAATATAGATTGCATGCCTGTCAACAGTAGTATCGTTTACCAGCCACTCGCTGATACCATTGGTACCAAATGAGTTTGCATTAGTAATGTGTGGAACAGCAGCACGTGTCCATGCAAAAGTTGTTCCGGTTGTCAAACTTGTTGGTGTGTAGCTGAAATGAGCACTATCACAAACAGCCGCAGTAAGCGCAGAACTCAACATTGGTTTTGGATTAACCACCACTACAACGTTCTGAGAATAAGTACATCCGTTAGCTGTAAGGATGTAATTATAAGTAACTGGTATCGGATCAGGAGTTGTATTGGTCAAAGCCTCAATTATTGAGTCAATACCGCTGTTTGATGAAGGCAATATACCTGGGATAACTGAACGGCTCCACGAGAAAGTAGTTCCTGCTGTAAGTGAAGTTGGGCCATACCTGAAGATATCATTGTTACAGATAGCTGTTGGAGTAAGGCCAGAATTCAGCATTGGAGTAGGATTAACTGTAACAACAATTGTCTGCATATTGATACAGCCATTAGAAACCAGTGTAAACTGGTAAGGAACAGCTATAGGAGCATTAGTAATGTTGTGCAGAATTTCGTTAGGATTATTGGACCCTGTAGCAGATGGATTGCTTATTCCAGTCATCAGGTTACGGTTCCAAGTAAATACTGTTGGAACTGTGCTGCTGCCCGGAGGGTAGTTAAACAATGTATTGTTACAAATTGGCCCGTTTGAAAGCGGAGTGTTCAATACGGGAGTAGGATGAACAACTACGCTCACATCCTGTGAGTTAAAACAACTGTTTGCTGCCAATTGATAAGTATAAGTAACTGTTACATCATTAGCACTTGTATTGTCCAGATACTCACCAGGATTTCCTGAACCACTTGCTGCTGGATTGCTGAGGTTTGAAACTGGGCTGCGGAACCATGTAAATGTTGTACCTGAAGTACCGCTGGTTGGTGTATAGTTGAAAATAATGCTGTCACAAACTGCTGCAGGAGTAAGTGTGCTTGAAAGCGACGGAGTTGGGTTAACCCTGATTGTAAAGCTAACCGGAGTACCAGTGCAGCCATTAGCTACCGGAGTAACTGTAATAGTAGCAATCTGAGGAATGGCTGTAGTATTGATACCAACAAATGGCCCAATGTTTCCTGTGCCACTGGCAGGGATACCTACCGAAGGGTTGTCATTTGTCCAGTTGAAAGTTGTACCCGAAACTGCACCTGTGAAATTAACAAGTGATGTAGCGTCACCGTTACAAACTGTTTGATTGCCTGGGTTTACAACATCAGGAATAGGATTGATAACGATGTTGATTGGATAAGTAATGCTGGTACATGTGTTGTTGGAAATAGTTAAGTTACCAGTGTATGTACCCGGCACAGCACCAGCAGGTACTGCAACTGTAATTGGAGAAGAAGGCAGGGAAGCACCAACTACATCTACAAAACCCTGTGCAGTTGCCGCCGGATCCCAATGAATATCAACATAACCGGGGATATTATAATTCAGGCTAACAATACCATCACCAATTTTGTAACCTGCAGTATGAGTTGGAGTACCGCTCATTACACTAAGATTTGTATAAGACGATCCGCCAGCGCCGCCAGACCAAACACCTCCGCCGCCGCCGTAGTAACCACCACCGCCGCCACCAGAGATACCCTGAGAGCTGCCATTACCACCAGTAGCGCCAGCGCCATTGCCGCCTGCAGACCAACCGGTATACGTAGCACCAGCACCGGCACCAAACTGGGTACCGCCACCGGCGTGAGAACCGCCAATGTTATTGCCACCAACACCGCCAATAAGCGCACCACCGGCACCGCCAAAATTAGGGCCTGGAGAATCCCAGCCATTTCCGCCGCCACCGCCGGCAACCACCTGACGGTTTCCTAATGCATTGCCGCCTACACGAATATCAGATGCACCACCACCTGCGCCACCGCAGCCAAAGAAATAATAAGAAGCATCTCCGCCACCGTTCCATCCACCGGTTGCACCAGCGAGAGAACCATTTCCGCCCATGCCACCTACATTGATATATAATGGGCCACTTGCAACATTAAGTGTACCTGTAACACGCGCACCGTGCCCAGGATTAGCAGTACCAGCAACACTATGATTATCTTCACCACCAGAAGCACCCTGTACGTCAAAATCCACACTGGTTACGCCGGGAGGTACCGTCCAGATTTGTGAACCACCAGTGTAAACAAAAGTAGACGTAGTTGGGCCTACATTCTGCAACGCAGAATAAGTAATGGTAGTGCTGGTACCACCTGCACACACAGGGGCTATAGAATCAATATTGAATGAAGGTAGCGCGGTAACCGACACAACGATTGTTGTGGTGTTGGTATTACCCAGGCCATCATCAACAGTTACTGCAAACATATCGCTACCAGTAAAACCTGGATTTGGGGTAAATGTTATGCCAAAAACTGTCAATAGCCCTCCGGTTGATGTGCCGAGGGAAGGAAAACCGGAAACACTGCCAAATGAAGGAGGCGTAGTAAGTGTCCATGTTTCAGTACTGCCTGGGGTAAGATCAGTGATATCGAACTTGGCACTGATGTCTACACCAATAGCATCCTTACATACCTGCAAAGGCTGCGAAGCACCATTGTTAAACGCCGGCTGTGCCAGTGCCAGAAAAGGCATGCACATCAATAACATACCGGCAACGAAGAACGACCGCAGAAAGCGGTTTCCCTTCACATTTTTAACAGTTTTTGCCGATTTAAAGTAAAAGAATCCTGATCCCATATCAATATAGTTTACGAAATAATGCCGAAAAATAGTAAAAATTCTGTCAACAAAAGCTTTTTTGAACGTTTTTTTAAAAAAAATCAATTTTTATTTGACCTAATCACATCAATATAATGACAATAAAACATTATTTATTCGCTGAAACCCTCTCCACGTCACTCTATTATAAGAAAAACCTCTATGATTACCGTTATCCCTGCTATAACAATCAGAAATGGATTACTCTATCAGTTTTCCTCAATTTTCAAACCCGCCACCACTGAGTTTATTATGTTTTTAATGCGCTGAAAAACAATAAAACATATAAAATCAGCTAAACGTAAATCTACCCAACCCTGGCAGAGTCTTCTAATCAAGGCACAAGATAAAAATAAAAGCCAAAAATTCGTTAGTGAACAACTGTTTAAACAATAAATAAAACATTACTTTTCCCACACCTGTTGAAATAATTTTTTGTGAAAAATATTAGGTGAACAAAACTTATTTACAGGTATTTTCCATACCTTTGCCGCCCTGGCAAGTCTCATACGGCCAGCTCCTGCTGAATCCCCCAGGATAGGAATATAGCAAGGGTGGGCGGTTGTAGCGGTGCGATGTGATTAACTTGCCAGTTTTTTTTCTTTTCCCTGATGATTTCCAGGTACTTCTCAAAAAAAGCAGTTGTTTGGTTATTTAGTCTGGCCATACTCTCAAAATATCATATCACGCCCTAGCATCCAGTTTCCCCACTTTACCACATTGCCGAATTACCACATTGCTACATTGCCATATTGCCACATTGTCGAATTGCCACATTGCCATATTGCCGAATTACCACATTGCCCGCAGTTTTGATTAACTTTGCTGCCTAAAAAAAGCATTGTTATGAAATTCTTTATAGACACAGCCAATCTGAGCCAGATAAAAGAAGCCAACGACCTGGGTATTCTTGACGGCGTAACAACCAACCCTTCTCTGATGGCCAAAGAAGGAATAAAGGGTACAGAAGCTGTGATGGCGCATTACAAAACCATCTGCGAAATGGTTGATGGCCCGGTTAGTGCAGAAGTACTGGGTACCTCATTTGATGATATTGTAAGCGAAGGCAAGAAGCTGGTTACCATTCATAAGAACATTGTTGTAAAGGTTCCAATGATCAAAGATGGCATAAAGGCAATCAAATGGTTTACAGACAATGGAATAAAAACAAACTGCACACTCGTGTTTTCTGCTGGCCAGGCAATTCTGGCAGCCAAAGCCGGAGCCACATATGTATCACCTTTTATTGGGCGTGTTGATGACAGCAACTGGGACGGCGTACAGCTGATAGAGCAAATAGTAAGCATATACAATGGCCAGGGCTTTATGACAGAAGTACTTGCCGCCTCCATTCGCACGCCACTGCATATTGTGCGTTGTGCAGAAGCCGGCGCTGATGTTTGTACTTGCCCGTTATCTTCAATTCTTGGCTTGCTTAAACACCCGCTCACTGACCTTGGACTGGAGCAGTTTTTGAAAGACGCAAAGTCAATGCAATAACCTCAGTTATTTTTTTAAGCAGATCCGGTTATGAAGATAACCGGATTTTTTTTGAAATTTGCACACTCATGAAACGCAGCTTTTTATTGTTCACTATACTGATTGCGTTATCAGTTTTGTCGGGCTTGCTGATGTCAGAGTCATCATGGATAGGTAAGGTGGGTATTTCACTGATGCACCGTGAATACAACCTTACAAAGATCTGGTGGCAGGGGGCAGCGGCAGTGTTTATTGTAGAGTTGCTGCTGTACTTTCTGCATTCCTTTATTTATAGCAAACTCCCTGTAGTAATGGCAAGGATGGTACATTTCATTCTGGCACTTGCTGCTGCAGCATGCCTGTACCTGAGCTGGGACGACTTTCACACTACCCTGTCTCACCAGCTGCTGGGATGGCGGTTTCATTATGGCGTTTACCTGGTATGGACGGGCTGGGTTGTTACGGCGGTTTTCTTTTTGCTGAAAAAGAGCAAGAAAACAAACAATGCTACAGGGCAAGGTAATAGGGCGCAAGCAGTTGAGTAAACTCCGGAGTGTAACTGCCCGAACTGTCTTTTATAATCAGGTTACTCTTTTGTACTGCAGAACTGTTTCTGCAAAACACACCGACAACTCTTTTCGCTGCACTCTCTGCGTTATGGCATACATGCAAAGCACTTGTTTCATACCAGCCCTGAGCTGATGCCACCTCACACCATTGAGTATACTCATCATCGGGAAGCAGGATAGCTACCCTACCCTCTTCGCTAAGATGTGTTTTCATTGCCAGAACCAAATCAGAGTAAGACAACGATGTAGTATGCCGCGCCATATTCTTTCCGGATGATGGCCCCAATAGACTGTTGTTGAAAAACGGAGGGTTGGTTACAATCAGGTCGAACCTATGTGCAAACGAACAAGTACGAATATCGCCCTGCATAACATTGATTCTTTTGGCCCAGGGCGATGCCGCAACGTTTTCGGCAGCCTGATCTGCTGCTGCTGCATCCAGTTCAATAGCATCAATTACAACCCACGGAAATCTCTGAGCCAGCATCACTGATAACAACCCCGAACCCGCACCAATATCAAGTACCCTGTGTTCATGCTCAGCTACGTTCACACCGGCACCCAATATGCATGCATCGGTTGTCACCTTCATCGCACAGCGATCCTGATGTATTGTAAACTGCTTGAACTGAAAATAAGAATTGCTCATTACCAGGTTGCCCGTGCGCTCGGGCTTGCATCAATTGTTGCAAAATCGCCTTTCAGGTATTTGTGGTAACCTGTGATGGCTATCATCGCAGCGTTGTCTGTGCAATACTCAAATTTAGGAATGTACACATTCCAGCCGAGCTGTTCCCCGGTTTCTTTGAGGGCTTTACGAAGGCCGCTGTTGGCAGATACCCCGCCTGCTATTCCTACTTCCTTTATGCCCAGGCCTTGGGCGGCTTTCCTGAGCTTTGTCATCAGTGTTTTAATGATGGTATACTGCACCGATGCACAAATATCCTTCATGTTCTTCTCTGCAAAATCCTGGTCAATTTTCTTTTGATCTCTTAGAAAGTATAGAACTGAGGTTTTGATTCCACTGAAACTAAAATCGTAATCTTTCATTTCGGATATTGGAAACTTAAACCGCAATGGGTCGCCCTCAGCTGCTAACTTGTCTACCAGCGGTCCACCAGGATAAGGAAGGCCCAGCATTTTAGCCAACTTGTCAAAAGCTTCACCGGCTGCGTCATCTATTGTCTCGCCCAGCACTTCCATATCCAGGTAATCGCGGCAAAGCACTATCTGTGTGTGCCCGCCAGAAACCGTTAGGCACAGAAACGGAAAAAATGGCTTTGCTTCAATAAAATGGGCAAGTACATGCGCCTGCATGTGATGGACCGCAATCATTGGCACCTTCATAGCTTGTGCAAACGATTTAGCAAAGCAAGCCCCTACGAGAAGAGACCCCAGCAAACCTGGCGACTGCGTAAACGCAACAGCTGTGATTTCATTTTTTGAAATGCCAGCGTCGGCAATTGCAGCATCTACTACTGGCACAATATGCTGCATATGAGCACGTGATGCCAGTTCCGGCACTACGCCTCCAAAACGCTCATGTACTTTTTGAGTAGCAATATGATTACTCAGCACCTTACCGTTTTGGAGCACAGCGGCACTCGTCTCATCACACGAAGACTCTATTGCCAGTATGTTGATGTTATCGGGGTTCATTTATATTTAGATAGTTCAGCCATTTCATCAGTGATCAAAAAACGTGCGAGAAAAAAATGCTCAGCATACAAACTAACATTGTTTCCGAGTATCACTCCTTCAGGCAAAATTAAACAACTTATAGTGCCTATTCTGCATCGGTACTCACCGCCACTTGCATAAAATAAAACGCCTCAAAAAATGAGGCGCCTTATTTGAACTAAAATTATCTGGTTACTTAATTCCTAATTTTGCTTTAACCGCCGGGAGAATGTTGTCTGCATCTTTGCCATACAACAGAGCACCTGCACTTTTATCAAAAATGTAATCGTAGTTTTTCTCTTTCGCTACCGCCTGAATCGCTTTATCAGCTTTTTCAAGTACCGGTGCGTATACATCCTGTTTCTTAGCCTGCAGCTTTTCCTGTGCACTCTGTTGTGTGCTTTCAATCCGGTTCTGCAGATCCTGTATTTCTTTCATTCTTACTTCTTTCATGGCATCAGTCATAGTTTTTTCATTAGCCTGAAACTGTTGCCCTTTTGTCTGATATTCCTTCATCATGATATCAATCTGCTCCTGGAATGACTTTGCATACTTGGCGATATCCGAATCTGCTTTTGATTTTTCAGGCATTGACTGCAGCAGGTCAGCCGAATTGATCCAACCTAACTTAGGAGAACTTTGAGCCATAACGATACCACTGGTGAGGATACTGCAGGCAAGGATAATCACTATTTTTTTCATCTCGTTTTTTTCTTTATTTGTTTTTTAGAAGTGCAAAGTAACTGCCATTATTTGTTTATTCCAAGAATTTTTAAAACATCATCACTGTGGTCCAGTTTTGGATCTGCATAAAACAATGTGATTCCACCGGCTTTATCCAGCACGAGGTCAAAACCTTTTGACGAAGCCATTTTTTGAACAGCATTATATAATCTGTCCTGAACCGGCTTAATCAGTTCCTGGCGTTTTTTGAATAAGTCGCCTTCATACCCAAACCGCTGCTTCTGCATATCCTTTGCCGCCTTCTCCTTTGCAACAATCTCGTCTTCCCGCTTATGGCGCATCTCATCTGACAGCATCGGTTTCTCGGCCTGGTAACCCTTGTACAATTTATCCACCTCCAGCATCATATTGTCTATTTCGTCCTGCCATGCTTTGGAAAGCAGGTCAAGTTTATTCTGGGCGTCTTTGTAATCCGTCATTTTATCGAGCATGTACTTGGAGTCAATAATACAATAGTGCGACTGGCCCTGTACCGTAAATACCGAAGCAGTTAAGAACAATAAACTGAACAATACCTTTTTCATAAAAATCCGTTTAAACGATAAAATTAAACTTCAATAAACATGCCAAACAATGCGCGTTCAACAGTATTCCTCAACTTTCACAGACTCTTGTGTTTTACCCGTTGTTTTATTCCGGCTCAAAACCCAGCATGAAATTGAACTTCGCAATATCCTTCAGGCTGGTATTTCCTGTAGCTTTGTTATACCTGTCTATTCCTACGCCATAATCCAGGCCAAGCAGGCCAAACATCGGCAGGAATATCCTCAATCCTACCCCTGCATCCCTGTTAAGTTTGGTTGGGTTATAGTCGGCAAACTTATTCCAGGCATTTGCAGCATCAACAAACATCATACCATAAATAGTAGCAGTAGGGCTTAGAGAGAATGGATAGCGCAATTCTGCAGTGTACTTGTTATAAATCGTAGCGCCGCTCGCATATACCTCATAACCGCGCTGAGCAATAATGTCTTTGCCCACAAAGTAAGAATAACCAGAAAGGCCATCGCCACCGATCTGGAACCTTTCGAACGGAGAGAAACCAATATCCTTATTGTAGTACCCGAGGAAACCCGCTTTAGCAGCAAACCTAAGTACAAGATTGCCATATACTTTCTGATAGAAATCTGCAATGAACTTGTATTTATGGTATTCAATCCATTGATACTTATCTTTTATTTCAGATGAGGCATAGTCTTTGCCGCTGAATAAACTGAAAGGAGGAGTGAGCTGCACAGTAAATGCAATATTGGATCCGCTTCTTGGGTACAGCGGCCTGTCTATAGAATTGCGGGCAAGTGTAAATTTGAAATGCACATCATTGCTATACCCATCTGAGAAGCCCGGAACCAGCGCATAATTTACGAGCTTGTAATTCTTGTACTCAATACCATAGTTAAAATAGAAGAAGTTATCAGGCCAGTTGAGACGTTTGCCCATTGAAATCCCACCACCAAAAATACGCAGGTAAGAACTGTTAGGGCTGGTTCCGATTGATGCAGCCGAATACTTACTGTATGTAAGGCTGACAGTAAGCGCATTTGGCTTTTTACCGCCCAGCCATGGTTCTGTAAATGAAGTACTCAGTTGATTGTAATAAGCTCCGTTTGATGCATAGCTCACTGAAAATTTTTGCCCATCCCCTACCGGCAGTGGATTCCACTGCTTAGGTTTGAAAATATTCCTTACAGAAAAGTTATTGAAGGTAATACCTACGTTACCGTAGAAACTAACACCGCCACCAAAGCCCGCAGACAGCTGCAACTGGTCACTTGACTTTTCTACCACGGTATAATCAATATCTACAGTTCCGTCTTCAATATGCGGTTTGGGAAGGATACCTATTTTTTCCTGATCAAAGAAGCCCAGGTTAGCAATCTCTCGCTGAGACATTATTAAATCCGAGCGGCTGAATTTATTACCCGGCAAAGTGCGCAATTCCCTTCGAATCACATGCTCGTTGGTCCGTTCGTTTCCCGCTATATTTATTTCCCTGATGGTGGCTTGTGAACCTTCAGTTATCCTCATTTCGAAATTAATGGTATCCCCAACTATTGAAGACTCGGTAGGCTCAATGTTAAAGAACAAATAACCATCGTCCATGTAAAGGCTGCTCACATCTTCTCCATTTCCATCAGCACTCAACTGCCTTCCAATACGCGCTTCCAGCAACGCCTGATTATACACATCGCCTTTTTTGATTCCCAACGTCTTACCGAGGAACTCGCTGCTGTACTTGGTATTTCCTTTCCAGGTTATGTTACCGAAATAGTATTTCCGGCCTTCCTTAACCTTTATATCAACATTGATATTGCCATTCTTTACCTGATACACCGTATCCGCAACAATGGCCGCATCTCTGAATCCAAGGGTATTATAGTAGCTCAGCAGCGATTGTTTGTCCTCCTCATACTTGGTCTGATTAAATTTAGAGGCTGCAAACAATTTGAACCTGAAGTACGGATCAACTGCCTCCAGTGTCTTGGATAACGAGAGAAATCCAAAGCCTTTCAGGTATTTACTGAAAGATCTTTCAGGCTCAGGATAAACACTTTTTTCATCGCCGGGGTGCAGGGTAAACCTGCTCATTTCTTTTGTGCCTTTGAGTGTTCTCTTTAACCTTGCTTCGCTGGCATTTTCCTCACCCGTAATATTTACCTGATTGATGTGCGTTTTGCTGCCCTTATTGATATCGAAGGTCAATATCACCTTATTTACACCGCCTGTATCATTTCTTTCAAGAACATTTACAGTTGTTTTGCCATAACCTTTATCTGCGTAAAATTTCTTTATCCTTACTACCGCTTCTTTTTTAGTAGCTTCGGTAACTACTTTGTTATTCACAAGAGACAGCTTATTTTTCAGTTCCTTAGCTTCAGAAGTCTTAATGTTTCTGAAATTAAATCTGCTCAGCCTCGGGCGCTCTTCAACCACAATGTTCAGAAATATCTTGTCGTCAATAAACTTCGTGATCCTGATATCTACATTCGAAAACAACTCCTGCTTCCATAATGCCCTGATTGCTTTTGAAATATGCTCGTCATTCGGCATAGTGATTTTTTGCCCTACTGTAAGGTTTGTTACAGCCAGTAATAAATCCTGATCCAGGTACTTAGCACCACTGACAGTGATGCCTGCCAGTTCATACTCTTTTGGTTTGTTCACTTCTGATGCCCCCTGTGACTGCTGCATCATTTTGTTCAGGCCACCGCTCTGGCCGCCTAACTGGGCGTGCGTAAGCCCTGCAGCGAAAATTAAGGGAAGTAAAAAACTATATCTAAGGCCTTTAAACATGCTGGGTGCTGGTCGTTTGTATTTGTTCACTTGTTTTGCCAAATCGGCGCTCACGTTGTTGATAATTCAGCAACGCTTCATATAAATGTTCCTTCCTGAAATCAGGCCAGTTAACCTGAGTAAAATATAACTCGGCATAAGCGAGCTGGTATAAAAGGTAATTACTGATACGGTATTCACCACTCGTACGAATCATCAATTCAGGATCCGGATAATCAGCAGTATACAAATGCTGATGGAATACCTGCTCGTTCAACTCGCCTGGCTTTAATTCACCATTGGCTACCTTAACTGCAATTTTCTTACATGCATCAGTAATTTCCTGCCTCGCACTGTAACTCAAAGCAAGCACCAGATTTAACCCTGTATTACATGCAGTCATATTAATAGCTTCATTCAGCTCCTGCCTGCATATTTCTGGCAGGCTGCCAAAATCACCAATTACATGCATCCGCACATTCTTCCTGTTCAGTTCATCTGCCTCTTTTCTAAGCGTATTCACCAATAGTTCCATCAGTGCATCCACCTCCCCTTTTGGCCGATTCCAGTTTTCAGCTGAAAACGCATACAAAGTAAGGTAAGCTATGCCTAATTCACCACAGGTATTTACAATTTCACGCACACTGATTACGCCCTCGTAATGGCCGTATACCCTGTCTTCACCACGCTCTTTAGCCCAGCGGCCATTACCATCCATAATGATGGCAATGTGCTTTGGCAATCTGCTACGATCAATAAGTTCCAGAGTGTCCATTGGGCGTCAGTATAAAAAAAATACGGCTGCCGTTTGGCAGGTTCGCGAAGGTACAAAAATAGGTGCTACCTGATGGCAGCAAAATATCAGTAAAGAGTTTAACTCGATTTTAACTGCAAATATATAGTTTAATGAAATAATTAAAATCCATTCTTTCCACAGAACAAAACAAAAAACCGATGATCAGTTCTTTAATAAGCGGGGCATTGGGGCGGGTGAGCAAAGAAAGAGATGAGGCAGCATTAATAACTATTATCAATGAAAATGTTTACTGCAACAATCTCTATACCCATTTTTTTGCAGAATGAAACAAAGTGTCTACTTTTATTTAATTATGAAATAATTGTTACCAACTGAGCTGTTTGTTACAGTTATTTAGTTGCAAAGAATGAACTTCAGAAGAAATACAATTGCCATAGTTGAATCCTGGAAAACCGCTTTACATGACAGAACTTTCTGCCTGAAACTGATTCTATTCCCCATATTGTTCATCATTTATTCGGCAATAACCCAACATCTGGGCCGGTATGTAGAGGCACGGCAGGGTATCCGGCTCGACGACAAATTTCTAATGCTGCTTCCCAGCCATGACTTTTCAGTTGAAATTTTTGTACTGCTGTATTCCTCCCTGTTCCTTTTGGTGGTTACTCATTTGAGCAAACCTGCTGTAATACTCAAAATCATTGAAATGCACTTTTTGGTGGCTGTTATCAGGCAGATCTGCATTTTGATGGTTGCTCTGGAGCCCCCGGCAGGAATGATTATCCTGCGTGATGTTTTCCTTGAAAACACTATATACCCGCAAAATTCCCCGTTGACAAAAGATCTGTTCTTCAGCGGGCACGTTGCGAGCATCTGGATTTATTTCCTGTGTTCAAGGAGGAGGTATCTGAAGTATTCCATGCTGGCGGCTACCCTATTTATGAGCTTTATGATTTTGAGTATGCGCGTTCATTACACCTACGATGTACTTGGTGCAATGCTGTTTACAACAGTAATTTATTTTGTTCCATTGGTCACCAGGCAGTATTTTGCCAAAGCCAAAGAATACAAATACGCGGGCTCTGTGACAGAATAGGCGCAGCAAACCTACTGCTATGCCCACCTTAATAAATCCAAACAAAATAGCCCAATTGCCGGACAATTGTACTAAATCACATCTGTACCATCACACTTATCAGGCCTGAATTCTATAAACCAGCAACGATCATCAATTGCTGTGTGCAGTTAATGAGTTGGCCGCTGTTTTTGCAGTGGCAACCGGGGCTGGAGTTATTGTAAGATTAATCGTTGTTACTGTTGTTTTATCGTCAGCATCATTATCATGATGGTGTCCCTGATTGCCATGATGGCAGCCTCCATGATCTTCTTCTCCGGTAGTAGTTACAACTACGGCATCTGTACCCGTATAACCCGCAACAGGCGTATATTGGTAAACGGTATTACCATTAACATCAGTAGTTACTGTACTTGCAGATGCATGTTGTGCCTGCACCGTAATTGCCGACTCAATTTCCGACCCGATTTTCGGAAGCGTATAGGTATAATTGGCATTTACAGCAATAGTTGCATTTACTGTCTCGTTCGTTGTCACAGGCGTTCCATGGTCATGCCCCATTTTGTTACATGAATGGAACGCCAGGGTCGAGGCTGCAACAAACGAAAATAACGTTATCCTTCCTTTCATAAGATTTGATTTTTCTATAACAAATATATCATATCCTGTTCAATATTCCCCTTGTTGGTTCAGAATATCTGCAAATACACTTACCCGGAATAAACAGCAAAAAAAAAGCGGGGTGAAATTCACCCCGCTTTTACGATCATTTTCAAAAGCTATTATTGCTCAATAACCATGTGGAATACTTTGTTATCAGATCCTGCACGGAAGTTAACGATATACATACCGTTTGCAATGTTATTGCCGAGCTGTACTGCTGCGTCAACAATTCCGCCATGAGCTGTAACTTTTCCGGTATAGATTACCTGACCTATCACGTCTGTCACTTCAACGGTAACTTCTTGATCCAGATTAGTACCCAAAGTTCCTTTCAGAGTAAAGATACCTTTGTTCGGGTTTGGAACCAGTTTGATATCGCTTTCAGCCGCAGTTACATTGTGTACTGCAACGTTGGTTGAAGTAATCATAACAGCATCAGAAGCTGCCAGCATACCGCATGAACTGCTCTTAGTTACAGTAACGCTGATGATGTCATTGTTATTGAGGCTTCCTACGATATATACACCATTTGTTGCGCCTGGTATAACCGTACCGTTCAGATACCACTGGTAAGTAACAGCAGAGCCACCATTTGTCACGTTTGCATGCAGTGTATCGTTATAAACGATGCTTCCTACGTTAGCGCCTGAGTTAACAACTATGTGTACTGAAGGAGTCAGGTTATCATCAACATGCATGCTGATGTTGTTACTGATCGCAGCAGCCGTAGTTGTTACACATGCAAAGTTGCTGTTCATAGTAGCAAATACCACATCACCATCATTTGGTGCGTAAGAGTAAGTGCTGCCCACACCCATGTTAGTACCGTTAACATACCAAGTGAACACAGGCGCTGTACCACCCCAAACCGGAGTTGGTGTATACAGTACAACTGTACCCTGACATACTGCACCTGAAGGTGAAGCAGCGATTGATACTGATGGAGTAACATTTGAATTTACAGTCATCGTTACTGCGCTGCTTGCTGTTGCAGGAGAAACGCACGACGCACTGCTTGTCATAGTTACGCTAACAATATTACCGTTAGCAGGCACAAAGCTGTATGAGCTGCCAGTACCTGCAGGTATACCATTTACATACCACTGGAATGCTGGTGAAATACCACCGTTAACATCAAGTGCTGTGTAATTAACAAGTGTACCAGAACATACTGTGGTTCCTACTCCGGTATTTATTGAAACACCCGGAACAACAGCAGGTATTGCAGTCACTGTTACACTGCCCAGCATATTGCTGCTGCATGTAGTAGCTGTATTCATACCAACTACAGTGTAAGTTCCTGCTGGCTGCAAACCGAAATGAAGCGCAGATCCAGTACCAGGCAATGCACCACCTACAGGGCCACTACCATTGTAAAGCTGATAGCTTACACCCACTTCAGAATTACCCAGATCAACGTTTGCACCAGCAAGAGTAGAGCAATAGCTGCCACCGCCTGTTACCGGATATTGAACTGGCAACGGACTTACAGTGATAACCGCACTGCCTGTCATTGTTGCAACACAACCAGTAGAGGTATTCGTAGCCTCAACTGTATAAGTACCTGCAGTTGTAATCAATCCGAAATTAAGAGCGAAACCTGTACCAGCCATTGGAGATCCAACTGAAGAACCACCTAATTTCAACTGATAAGAAATACCAATCGTTGAACCAGAAACTCCAACTGCATGACCTGTGCCACCAGCACAGTAGTTACCACCACCTGTTACTGTATAAGCCGCTGGCAGAGCATTGATAGCAACAACCGCAGACCCTGTCATATTGCTGGTGCAACCAGTAGTAGCATTAGCAGCAACTACTGTATACGTACCAACTGCTGTTTGCAGGCCGAATACGATATTTGAACCAGTACCTGCAACAGGTGAACCAACCGCTGTTGTACCATTGAACAACTGATAGTTAACTCCTGTGTCTGTATTATTTACACCGATATTAACACCTGTACCGCCAGCGCAGTAGCTACCACCACCTACTACATAATATACAGTTGGTAATGGGTTGATGTTGATAGATGCACTGCTCAGCATATTGCTTGAACATCCGGTAGTTGCGTTAGAAGCAACAACTGTGTAAGTACCAGCAGCTGTATGCAGGCCGAAGTTCAGAGAATAACCTGTACCTGCCATTGCAGCGCCCGAAGCAACAGAGCCATTAAATAACTGGTAGTTAACACCTACTTCAGAACCACCCAATGCAATTGAAAGCCCTGCACCACCTGCACAATAGCTACCACCACCTGTTACTGTATTAACAACCGGCAATGGATTAATTGTAATTGTAGGTGCGCCTGTCATATTATTCACACAACCTGTTGTACCATCTGTAGCAACAACCGTGTAAACACCTGCATTTGTATGTAAGCCAAAATTCAGAGGGAATCCTGTACCAGGAACCGGGCTGCCTGTTGGTGCACCATTCCAGAAGAGCTGGTAGCTTGTGCCAACTGATGAACCAGAAAGTGTTACGTTAAGGCCTATTCCGCCAGCGCAGTAGCTTCCTACACCAGTTGCAACTGTGTACGCTGTAGGCAATGCACTGATATTCACTGATGCACTACCCATCATATTACTGCTGCATGATGTAGCAGGGTTTGTTGCTGTTACAAAATATGTACCTGTAATAGTCTGTAAACCAAAATCAAGGCCAGAACCTGTACCAGCAACTGGTAATCCAATGCTGGTGGTTCCTCTGAACAGCTGATAGTTAATTCCTGAAACTGAACTTGTAAGCCCGATATGCACACCTGAACCACCAGGGCAATAGCTACCACCGCCCGTCACTGTATCAAGAACAGGTAAAGGATTGACAACAATTGTCGCACTTAAAGTCATGTTATTGGTACAGCCGGTTGAGGCATTAGCCGCAACAACTGTATACACTCCAGCCGCTGTCTGCAGGCCGAAATCAAGAGAAGCACCTGTACCTGGCAGAGTAGAGCCAGTTGCAATGCCGTCTTTGTATAGAGCATAGTTGATACCTGATGCTGAACCGCTGAGCCCTACATGCTGACCAACGCCACCTGCACAATAGCTGCCTCCACCTGTTACTGAATAAACTCCAGGAAGCGGATTAACAACAACAGTTGCACTTGCAGCCATATTGTTTGAACATCCGGTTACTGAATTAGTAGCGGTAACTGAATAAGTTCCTGCTGCTGTAATCAGGCCGAAGTCGAGCGGAGAACCGCTGCCAGCCACAGGTACACCAACCGCAGTTGAACCTGACCATAACTGGTAGTTAATGCCTGCATCAGAAACACTCAAACCAATATGTACGCCAGCACCACCTGCGCAATAACTACCTCCACCGCTCACAGTATAAACAACTGGCAATGAGTTAACTATTACGCTTGCACTTCCGGTCATGTTATTTGCACAACCCGTAGCAATATTTGTAGCTACTACTGTATAGTTGCCAGCAGTTGTGAACGTACCAAAGCTGATTGCAGATCCGGTACCTGCCAGAGGAGAACCAACAGGTAAACCACCACGGAACAGCTGATAGCTGATACCTGAACCTGAATTGGCCAGGCCAACAGGAACGCCTGCACCGCCTGCACAATATCCACCGCCACCGGTTACTGCCCAAGCAGTTGGCAACGGATTAACAGAAACTGTAACGCTGCCAGTCATATTATTAGAGCAACCAGAAACAAGGCTGGTACCAACAACTGTATAATTGCCAACTCCTGTCTGAGGCCCGAAGCTGATAGATGAACCAGTACCTGCTACCGGAACGCCTATTGGAGTAACACCCATGTATAACTGATAGTTAACACCTGTAGCTGAACCGCTCAGTGAAACGTTAGAACCTGTTGTACCCAGGCAGTAACCACCACCGCCGGTTACGTTATACGCTGCAGGCAATGTGTATAGGCTTACCAGCGCTGTACCAGTCATATTGCTGGTGCAGCCTGTTGTACCATCAATAGCCACTACTGTATAAGTACCAAGTCCTGTCTTCAGGCCAAAGCTGATTGCCAGGCCAGTTAAACCTGGAACCGGAGAACCAACCGGTGAACCAGCAAGATACAACTGGTAATTAACACCTGTAGTCGAATTGCTTAATCCAATATTTACACCTGAACCTCCAGGGCAATACTGGCCACCACCAGTAACTGTAAATACAGCAGGAAGCGGATTAATATTCACGATAACACTGCCCGACATATTTGATGTACAGCCAGTTATATTTTTAGTTGCAACAACTGTATAAGTACCTACAATTGACTGTGGCCCGAAGCTGATAGCTGATCCAGTTCCTGCAACAGCAACACCGGATGGTGTACCTCCGTTGAACAACTGATAGCTTACACCTGTATCCGAACCGCTCAGCCCTATTACAGAACCAACACCGCCGGTGCAATACCCGCCGCCGCCAGTGATGTTATAAACCACAGGTAATGGGTTGATTGAAATAACCACAGAACCAGTCATGTTGCTTGTACAGCCGGTTATTGGATTTGTTGCAACAACAGTATAGATACCTGCAGTTGTAAACGTTCCGAAATCAAGTGCACCTCCTGTACCTGCCATTGGAGAACCAGTCATCACACCACCTGCAAATACCTGATAATTGATCCCTGATACTGAACCATTCACGCCTACATGCACACCAGCTCCGCCAGCACAGTAAGAACCACCGCCAACTACTATATTAACCGCAGGAACCGGATTTATAGCAACAACAGCAGTACCTGTCATGCTGCGTAAACATCCTGTCGCAATTATAGTAGCAGAAATAGTATAGATGCCTGCACCTGTTACCGGCCCGAATACTAATGGAGAGCCAGTACCCAGCTGAGCAATACCAACCGGCAGGCCGCCCAGTAATAACTGGTACGATGTACCAACTACTGAACCGCTCAAACCAATAGTAACACCTGTACCACCGGCACAGTAGCTGCCACCACCTGTCAGATTGAACAACGCTGGCAATGGATTAACAATGATAGTTGCACTGCTTGACATTGTAGCAGTACAGCCTGTTAAAAGATTTGTTGCCACTACAGTATATACACCTGCAGTTGTAAATGTACCAAAGCTGATTGCAGAACCAGTACCAGCCACTGGCAACCCAACATTGGACCCTGAAAGTATCAGCTGGTAATTAATTCCCACGTCTGATGAAGTCAGGCCAATTGGAAGGCCCGTGCCTCCTGAGCAATAGTTGCCACCGCCTGTTACACTGTAAAGTGTTGGCAAAGGACTGATTGAAACAACCACAGTACCACTCATTGGGAGGCTACATCCGGTAGCTACAATTGTACCCACTACACTATATGTACCTGCAACCGTCTGGTTAGCAAAGTTTACAGCACTACCTGTGCCGGCAATTGTTGCCAGAGCGGCTGTAGTACCTACCCTGAACAGCTGATAGTTCGTACCAACAACAGTATTAAGTACACCAATCGGAACACCAGCACCACCTACGCAATAAGCACCGCCGCCGGTAACTGTCTGAACTACAGGCAATGGGTTAATTGAAACCGTAGTACTCAGGTTCATGATATTGGTACAACCTGTAACCGGGTTAGTCGCAACACATGTATATGTACCAGGTGCTGTTTGTGAAGCAAAGCTAATTGCAGAACCAGTACCTGTTACAGCTGCACCCATTGGTGTAGTACCATTGAATAACTGATAACTGAATGTAGTCTGTGATCCGGAAAGTGAAATGGTAACACCTGTACCACCTGAGCAATAACTTGCTGTTGGAGATGGAGAAACGTTAAATGCAGTAGGCAAACCACTTGAAGTAATATTTGCCGAACCAAGCATGTTATTTACACAACCGGTTGTTGTATTAGAAGCAGAAATAGTATAAGTACCTACAGAAGTGAATGGCCCGAATGCCAATGGGCTGCCTGTGCCTGGTATTGTTGAAGTAACTGTACCATTCGTACATGTATAGTTTACACCAACTGTAGAACTGCTGAGCCCTATTGTTACACCAGTACCACCAGTACAGAAGTTACCACCACCTGTTACAGTAAATGCGGTTGGCAGAGGGTTGATAACTATAACTGCTGTTCCTGCCATATTACTTGCACATGTAGTAACACTGTTAGTACCTACAACTGTATATGTACCGCCTCCGGTTAGTGTTCCAAATGAAATGGCAGAACCAGTACCTGCTACAGTTATTGTAGTCCAAGCACCACCCAGATTTAATTGATAATTAATACCTACCTGAGAACCGTTAAGACCTACTGGAACACCAGTCAGGCCAGAGCAGTAGCTACCACCACCAGTCATATTAAATACTGTTGGCAGTACGGTAACAGTTACAGTTGAAGCACCGTTCATGTTGTTCTGGCATCCGGTAGTTGCGTTTGTTGCAACCACTGTATATGTACCTGGAGTTGTCTGCAGGCCAAAAGTGATTGCAGAACCAGTACCTGCAACCGGTGAACCAGTAGCAGTTGTACCAACGATCAATTGATAATTTACACCTACCTGTGAACCAGACAAACCAACTGTTACACCAGAACCGCCAGCACAATAAGTACCGCCGCCAGTCAGATTAAAGATAGTTGGCAATGGATTAACTATCAAAGAGGTTGTTGTGATACAACCTGTAGGCAATGTATAAGTAATAGTTACAGTACCTGCTGCAACACCTGTCGCAACACCAGTACCGGAAACAATAGTAGCAATAGAAGTATTGCTGCTGCTCCAGCTACCACCGCTTGTTGCATCAGTCAGTGTAGTTGTAGAGCCCACACACACCTGTGTGAAGCCACCGATTGTTGCTGGCAAAGGATTAACTGTAAATACCAGAGTTGTGAAGCAACCTGCTGGTAAAGTATATGTAATTACAGCCGGTCCAACAGTTACGCCGGTAACAACACCTGAAGCAGAGCCAACAGATGCAACACCTGAAGCACTGCTGGTCCAGAGACCACCTGATACAGAGTTGGTTAATGTTGTTGTAAGACCAAGGCATACGTTGTTTGAACCACCAATTGCTGATGGAGAAGGATTAACAGTTGCTGTAGCTACTACAAAGCAGCCACCAGGTAAAGTGTAAGTAATAACTACTGTACCAGCAGATACGCCAGTCAGCACACCTGTTGTAGAAGCAATCGAACCAATAGCTGGATTTGCGCTGGTCCATGTACCACCGCCTATTGTATTAGCCAAAGTAGTAGTTGCTCCTGCACAAACTGTAAATGTACCTGTTATAGCTGTCGGCATTGGGTTAACACTGATCAGCA
>OMJB01000116.1 GCA_900299255.1 Sphingobacteriales bacterium | reverse complement strand
ATTAAATAATCAGGTTACATGTCCTACTTTTGACAAAAATTCCAAACAATGAAAGGATTATATATCGCCCTGGGCGTAATTCTGTTACTCGTATTATGGGGTGGCTGCGGCTACAACGGCATGAATGCTTCTAGCAAAGACGTGGATCAAAAATGGGCTGATGTGCAAAGCAGTTATCAGCGCAGATCTGACCTGATACCTAACCTGGTGGCTACTGTAAAGGGTGCGGCAGAGTTTGAAAAAACCACGCTTACACAGGTAATGGAAGCAAGGGCTTCCGCATCTTCCATGAAAATTGACCCTAAAGACCTGACCCCTGAGAAACTCCAGCAGTTTCAGGCGAGTCAGGGCCAGCTAAGCCAGGCTCTGGGGCGCCTTATGGTAGTTTCTGAGCAGTACCCACAGCTTAAGGCAAATGAAAATTTCAGGTCGTTACAAGATCAGCTGGAAGGCACGGAAAACAGGATCAAAGTATCCCGCGATGCGTTCAACGTGTCGGTAAAAGACTACAATATTAAGGTATCCAATTTCCCGAATAACATACTCGCAGGCATTTTCCATATGAAGGAAAGGCCATCATTCCAGGCTGATGCAGGTGCGCAGAATGCGCCCAAAGTACAGTTCTAATTTCTTTAATACACTGCTATGTTCTCATTTTTCCGGAAAATGCAAATGCTAGACAAACACGCTCAGGAGCGTATTGTGGCTGCTATAAAGGAAGCGGAGAGCAGAACAAGTGGCGAGATACGGGTGTTTATAGAACACCATTGCGAACTGGTGGACCCTATGGACAGGGCAAAGCAGATATTCACCAGCCTGGGTATGGAAAAAACACAGGCGCGCAACGCAATTATAATTTATGTGGCGCTTACAGACAGGCAATTTGCCCTTTTTGGCGACCAGATTATTTATGAAAAAGCCGGTGGTGCCGCATTCTGGAAAAAGGCAGCAGAAAAACTTGTGGGCCATTTAAAGAAAAATGAGATTGCCGAAGGAATAAGCAACTGCGTTCATGAACTTGGCACAGCTCTTGCTACTCATTTTCCGTATGACCCTGCTATTAAGAAAAATGAATTGCCTGACGAAATAGTTTTTGGGAAATGATGCAGCCTGCTTCTTATCACCTCCGCCGTATCGGGATAATGTTTTTATTCCTGCTCACAGTGCTGAAAAGCTTTGGAGAGGATAAGGTTTTCCCAGATCGGCCAAACCCACCGAAGCTGGTAAATGATTTCGCCCATATGATGTCTGCTGAGGAGCAGAGCAGATTGGAAGCAAAACTGGTGGAGTTTGAAAAAACAACTTCCAACCAGATTTTAGTCATCACTATTAAAAGCCTCGGCGCATATGATGTATCAGATTACGCCATTCAGCTGGGCAAACTATGGGGAGTAGGTAAAAGCAGCAAGAATAACGGCGTTGTAGTTCTTGCATCTCTGCAGGAACATAAGATCAATATATCAACAGGCAAAGGGCTGGAAGGTGCTTTAACCGACCTCACATGCGGGCGTATTATACGTAACGAAATGAGGCCCCTTTTCAAGAACGGATACTACTACAACGGCTTTGATAAAGCGGCGGACGCAATTATAGCTGCTACCAAAGGGGAATACAAAGCCGACCCAAGGGAGAATGAAAAGCATGTTCCTTTGACCGCACTCATCATTCTGATCGTTGTTATCGTTATCATACTCAAGATATTCAGAAGAGGTGGTGGTGGTGGTGGCAACTATATGAGTGGCGGCGGTTTTGGAAACTTTGCCACGGGCATGATTATAGGCAATTTGCTGGGAGGCCGAGGCAGCGGCGGGGACTTTGGTGGCGGCGGAGACAGCGGTTTTGGTGGTTTCGGCGGCGGCGACTTTGGTGGCGGCGGTGCCAGCGGAGACTGGTAATCCCTACCAAATTTTATAATTTGACGATTCAACCACTCAACTACTCAACAATTCAGCCGTTGCCGGGCCTTCGGAGAACAGGAGATCTAGTATACTCAGGTTTGGGACGAAGCCAATGCGGTCTTCGAATACCTGATAGTATTTTTTGAATGCTGGTGCGTATTTTTTTTGAGTACGCAGGTCCGTTATCTCATCGCCGTAATCCTTCTGATAAACGCTTGTTTCTTCCATAATGAAACCGGGCTTTAGTTGCCGGAGTACCCACTGTATCCCTGCACGGTTAAAATCCAGCAGGTGTTTAAATTGTTGTTCAAACAACCTTTGAAGTTCGGGCTCATAATGCTCGAAATACGGACTGTGTTTATACACAGATACCAGTGTGCGCCAGTGCTGCACCTGCCAGCGTTCGGCATTATGTATCAGCACCTCCGCCATTGGGGTGTGCTGGTTCCTGCCGTTCACCAAAGGCACGGTAAGCAGTATGCTGTTGTTGGCACCGCTGATCCGGTATCTGTTGCGGTAGCTCATTTTATCAAAATGCTCGGCCGTATCCAGTATTACCTTATCGGCCCGCACGGCTTGCATCCACCAGCCGGTATTCGGAAAAGTAAGAAAAGAAGATACAATCGTCATTTGCACAAATGTAGAAAAAGCGTTTTAACAATTTTAATAAGTCGGCTTAAGGCTTAAATGCGGTTATATTTGCAGAAATTCTTGCACATGGTCCGCCGGCTGGCTGTATTTTTTCTGGTTGTTTTGTGTTCTTTTCGTTTGCTCGCCATAGAGGCTATTGTGTCGCATACCGTTTTTTATATGCCGGGTGTTGCTGCCAATGGTAAGTTCATTCCAGGTTTAGACCTCTGCTGGCAAGTAAATCCCGCAACCCTCCACTATGCTACTACGCCCGACAAAATGATTGTCGCCAATATTAAGGCAGATGTTACTTTCATCGGCGATACCGGCACTTTTATTCACGACAGGTACATCATACAAACTGTTCCCAGGGCTACTGTTGAAGAACTAAAGCAGCAAACGATTCTGGAACTACGCAAATACAAAATGGCTGCGGGCCCTGTTAAAATAAAACTAGTACTCACTGATATGGCTGATTCCTTTAAACGGTTCACCTATACCGACAGTTTCTTTGTTGCTCCAGTGGCTGACTCTGTTTTTTTTAGTGGCATACAACTGCTGGATACCTCCTTTGCATCTAATGCGGCTACCAGGTTCTATAAGAATGGAAAACAACTGATACCGTTTTGCACTAATTTTCTGGATGATGGTATGAATTCCATTAAATACTATGCAGAACTCTACGGGGCTGACAAACTCAGGCCTGCATCATTCCCGCTTGTACGCAAAATGGTGATTTCAAAAAGTGAGGCAGGTGGATTCTGGGCCGGCTTTGTGAAAACAGATACTATCCTTGCGCCGTCAGCCATTTCACCCTTGGAAGGTAAGTTCGATATAGCAGCACTGCCCTCTGGCAATTACTATCTGCGCCTTACACTCGAGTCGTTTAAAAAACAAACACTTGCGCAGGCAACTTTGTTTTTTCAGCGCCTTAACAAGCACCCTCAGATTGTTGAAGACACAACGAAGAAAGCGGCAGTATCTGATACGGGAATTGAAAATGTAACTGTTGTAAATCTATCAAAGACCTTTCTGGCAAAATACAGCCTGGGCCAGGTGCGAGCCATTTTAAAAATGCTGCTTCCCTTTAGCGATAATGACGCTGCGCGGACAATCAACGGCTTCCTGAAAAAGCCCGATGAGATGTACATGCGGTATTATGTTTACAACTATTTTGTTGCTATCAATAAAAAAGACCCCGCCCGTGCGTGGAAAGATTTTTCTTCGAAAATTGCAGCTGTCAATAAACTGTACAACACACACAATACACCCGGTTATGAAACAGACAGGGGTTTTATGTATCTGCGCTATGGCGCACCAACTGACGTGATTACAGTTGAGAACGAACAGGGGGCGCTGCCATATGAGATTTGGCAGTATGACGTACTCAAGCAAGCCGATCACAAGGAATTAGCAAATGCAGTGTTCCTATTTTATAAGCCCAGCCAGCTTGCCGGCGATTTCAAACTGTTGCATAGTAACGTCACAGGCGAGCGTCAGGATACCCAATGGCGGACGAGTTTATACACCAGCCAGAATCTTACCGGAAGTATTCGAGATACACGGGCGGAGCAATATATTGGCGACAAATAAAACTATGGGGGAAAGGTGGCCTGATTTTCGATTTGAAGGGATGCATCGCATTTTGGTTTACATTACAAGTTACTTACCATGCTTCGAATCCTTCCACACATTTTCTACATCCCAAACTATCCGCTCTTTCAGTTCGTGCCTGCGTTCAGGGCAGTCGGCAAGTGCGCATAGCTTGCATTGATAAGGCTTGCACCCATCTATGTGTATAAACAATTCTACCTGATGGTCCCAATGTTGTTTTATCAGGTCTTCCATTCTGTGTATCTCCTTGTCAGCATCCGCCACACTGTAAAACCAAGGGAGTGTCATATGTGCATCTACGTGCATCATACTGCCATATTCTATCACTCTCAGGTTGTGGAGGTCAACCCATTGTGGTTCCCGCTTTTCCTGCAAAAGGCCTATTACTTTGTTCAGCAGCTTCATATCCATCTCGTCCATGATGCCTGATACCGACCTTCTGAGTACCTTATACCCGGTCATCATTATGATCATTGCAAAGCAGAGCGCCACTGTGCTATCCAGCCACAGATATTTGTTGTTGGTGAAATAGATGAGCCCCAGGCCAATAAGAATGGCAATAGTAGAATAGGCATCTGTCTGCAAATGTTTTCCTGCCGAAACAAGAATGAGAGAATTGTGTTTCTCACCCTTTTTCTCGGCATATATACCCGCCAGATAATTGATGCCTCCGGCGGCAGCAACAATCAGCAGGCCAGTGTCCAGCCTCTCCAGTTCGTGTGGCACTATCAGGTGTTGTATAGCCTCATATACTATCACAACTCCAGCTACCATAATCAGTGTACCTTCTACTGCAGACGACAGGAATTCAGCCTTGCCGTGCCCATATGGATGGTTGGTATCTCTTGGCCGTGATGCCAGTATAATACTGTAAAGGCCCAGAAAACCCGCCGACATATTTACAATTCCTTCCAATGCGTCAGTAAGTACCGTTACAGAATGGGTGATGTACCACGCCAGCATCTTGCCCAGAAAAAGCAATACTGAGAGGATGGCAATATTTCTCTGGATGCTTATTGGCTTCATAATTACAATGGCCAAAGATAAAACTAAAGCGATGGAATTCTCTGAAGCCCCTTCTATATTTACTATCTTTTGTTGAAATAAGATTATTTTTGCTGAAATATTCAGTTTATGAAATCAGTTGCATTATCAATATTTGCGTTGGGTGTCGTGTGGCTGGCTGCGTCATGCGGCAGCGGCGATGCGAATAATAAAGAAGTGAAGGATTCTGTAGTAGCAGTGCCCCTCGCACCGGTTGCTTTGGGCTCCGTTACTCCGTCTCCTGATTTTCAGGGTGCTGCACTTACTATCAGTTCTGTAAAAGCAGAAAAAGTAGGTAAAGATTCAGCTAAAGTTTCATTTAAGTTTGATGTGAAAAACTACGAACTGAAGCTGCAAACCTCTGATAACGGTACCAAAATGTGCAATAACTCTGATAAAGGGCAGCATATACATTTTATACTCGATAACGGACCCTATAAAGCTCTTTATGAACCCACTAACGATGTTACTCTGCCCAACGATGGTAAAGAACATTATTTAGTAGCATTTCTTTCCCGCTCCTACCATGAGTCTGTAAAAACAAAAGGTGCAGCAGTGATATACCATTTTAAAATTGATGAAAAAGGAAACCTTAAAAAGCTGGATGACCCTAAAACACCTATGATTACCTACAGCAGGCCTAAAGGCGATTACACAGGAAAAGACACTGCCAATATCCTCCTGGATTTTTATGTGTGGAACTGCGCACTCAGCGACACCACTTACAAAGTTCAGATTGATGCTGAAAATCAAGAACGTACAACACAAAAGTTGAATGTTGTGAAGTCAGATTGGCATCCGTATTTCCTGCAGAATCTGGGTACCGGTAAGTGCAGGGTAGTACTTACACTACTCGATAAAGACAGTAAGCCAGTAGAAGGCCCAATGACAACTGCCACCAGAGAGTTTAATCTGAAAGCCCAGTAGTATGAGTGGAAGAAAATTTACAGGCAAATCAATGCTTATGTTGCTGTTAGGTGGGGTATGCCTGGCAGGGGCGCTTTATTTCTTTATCAATATGAGTTTTAAATAGCTCTTTGTTAATCAGCGCATGTTTGCCGGCGCAAACCAGATGTATTGCGCCCCAACAATCTGACTCTGGAGCAAAAGCCTTCATTGGGTGGGGGGCTTCGTTGCTCCGTGCTGTTAAAAGAAACCTTCAGCGATGTTTTTATTTGCAGCAGATTATTTTTCTCTATCCAACTGTTTTTAAAAAA
This sequence comes from Sphingobacteriales bacterium, assembly GCA_900299255.1. Classification (GTDB taxonomy): domain Bacteria; phylum Bacteroidota; class Bacteroidia; order Chitinophagales; family Chitinophagaceae; genus Nemorincola. Next base: position 44,743 of record OMJB01000116.1, on the reverse strand, counting down.
TAAATTGTCGCATCAGTCGTTAATATGCAGGCTGGGTGCTTGCTGGCATTGTTGAATAATCATCTGGATTGTCCGCGTGCTTCAATATCGATTATTTTATATGGTAAATGTATAAAGTTGTAGTATTAACAGAGTATTAAGTAACCACATCATAGATTTATTAGAACTTTGTATCAATTTCGCATTACACACCAAAACATAAATATGCAGATCAAACAAATCTTATTTCTTGCGCTGGCCTCAGTATTAGTTGTTTCTTGCGCACCTACTAAAAAGAACCTCAAAAAATGTTCAGAGAACTATAACCACCTGGACAGCACCTACAAAGTACTGCAGGGAGATTATAACTTCTGTAAAGAACAGCATGCAGTTGATATGGCCAAAATTCAGGCACTCGAAAATCAGCTGGCTGATGCAAAGAGCAATAACAGTCAGTTGTTGAATCAGATGAAGGACCTTTCGATCATTTCTGGTTCGCAGGCCGAGAGTATTAAGAAATCTCTCGATAATATCGGCGTGAAAGATCAATACATAAATGAGCTGCAGAGGGCCATTACACGCAAGGATTCATTGAATATGGCACTGGTTATCAACCTCAAGAGCGCAGTTGGCAACCTGAATGATAAAGACATCAATATCAAAGTGGACAAAGGCGTTGTTTATGTAGACATTTCTGACAAAATGCTGTTCAAGAGCGGCAGCTGGGATGTTACAGAACAGGCCAGCGAAGTGCTGGGAAAAGTAGCTAAGGTACTCACCAGTCAGCCCGATATCGAATTTATGGTCGAAGGCCATACTGACAACGTTGCTTTCAAAAAAGGCGAGTTGGATGACAACTGGGACTTGAGTACAAAACGTGCAACATCGGTTGTGAGAATTTTACAACAGAAATACGGTGTCCCCCCTTCTCACATGACGGCTGCAGGCAGAGGAGAGTATCTGCCTATTGCGCCAAATGACTCTAAAGAAGGTAAGGCTACCAACAGAAGGACAAGAATCGTAATCCTTCCTCAGCTTGACCAGTTCTTTAAACTGCTCGAGAAACCAAGGAACTAAATAGTATTTTAATACAGAAGCCGTGGCAATCCGAAAATTGCCACGGCTTTTTTGTTTCATACAGGCTATTTTTTTCGCAATTAATAAAGCAGCAGCCATGCACCAATTGTTCTGTTTTTGGGTGCGCAAAGTAATTTTGATAATTTTATACAAGTAATTGGCTAAAGCGTATAAAGCGAACAATATGGAGCAGTACAATGTTTTTTACAATAAAACAATGCACACAGTGCTGGCGCTTGTCATTACTCCACTTTTTATTATTCCTTTCCTGTACATATTGGTACATTACTTTCCGGGTCTGCCTGATTCAGTGCTGGTACCCTGTATTATTGCCATGATGGGTACCGTAATTGGTTTGTCATTGTGGCTTGTTAAGAAATCCAACAGGAAAGCACTACTCTCCCTTTCCAACGATGGATTTGCAATCACATTTGATGATCCACCCACTTCCCGTTCTTTCGAAGTCCACTCAACTGAAATTATTGAATGCAGGCAGCACTATAAAAATGGGAATATATACATGAGCCTGAAAACCTCAGTCGCCCCGTTTACATTCAATATCTGCGCCACGTCCCGCGAAAGTGATGATATCGCTGAGTTTATTGTGCTTATGCAAAAAATAACAGAAATGGTGGCAACGGAAGCAGAGTGAATGCCAAAAAAAATCGTGGATTCGGAGAAAGGAAATTCGGAATTTTCAAAAAACAAGCCGTTCTTTCACCTTTGTGAATATGTTATTTGCCAGTTCAAAATATAATTTTGCTTCCTCTATATCGGGCATAAGGCTGGCATCAGGGTAGCGTCCACGTACAGCATAGAGATTGATGTCCATTGGGTCTATTGTGGAAAATACAGCGTCATATTTTCTGCACACACCTAGCAGGAAAATTACATCTTGGGTCTTTTCTATTTCTTCGCCTTTGTAGATTAAATATGCTTTAAGAGATTTTTCAACAGCCTGCTGGCAATGGAAACAGGCGTTGTCTAAAATAACAGGTTCAATGTCCAGCAGGCGTTGAGCGCTCATAATGTCGTGCGCTGCTTTCGTCATCCAAGAATCAATATATTGCTGGAATGGAATTGTCATAGCGTTACGCCTTCTCTCATAGCAGTGCGCACAATATGCCCCGGAAATTCTCTTTTTATTGTGATTTCTTTTTCATCGTACACAAGGATATCAAATGGGGCATGCAGTGCATTTACTAATGCATGATTGAGTTTAGTACTCCAGTTTATTTTTTCCCTGTCAGTAAGTTCATTCGGCGTTATGATGAGCAGATCATAGTCACTGAACCTGGTGAAATTCCCACGGGCATGAGAGCCAAACAACAATACGCGGGCATCCGGCAGGTAGGAACTTACCGTACTTTTTATCGCGGCATATATCTCGTTCTTGCTCACAGTGCAAATATAATTATTTTAAGAATAGTATTGTGCGGCGTTCTATTGCCTTCCAGAATACGCTCCTTGTGCGTAATTAATAATTCATCGATGCTCAAAAAACATTTCCTTAGTCCTGATTACGCATCTTCACCATTGTAAGTATCGTTGCAATGGCCACCGTTTCACCAGTTTCATCATATACATCTACCAGCCACTTTACTATACCTTTCGCAATGTCTTCAGGCGTACGTTTTTCCTGAGCCACTTTTTCCTTTACAGTAAGTTTTACGCCTATTGTCATACCCGGATACACAGGTTTAGTGAACCTGCATTCATCAATACCGTAATTGAGTAACACTGGCCCTTTCTTCGCGTCTACAAACAAACCTGCCGCCTTAGAAAGTATAAAGTACCCGTGTGCCACTCTCCTTTCAAAAATGGTTCCTTCCAGTGAGGTAGCATCCATATGCGCATAGAAGTTATCACCACTCACGTTGGCAAAGTTGGTAATGTCGGTCTCCGTTACCGTGTGTTTGGCTGTTACGAGTGTTTCGCTGATTTCAAGGTCTTCAAAATATTTTTTGAACGGGTGTACATCCGTTTCGTGTTGCTTGCCGCCCTGCTGGTATACATTGGTTATCCGGCTGATGGTAGTCGGAGAGCCCTGAATTGCTGTCCGCTGCAGGTAGTGCAGCACACCACGCTTGCCGCCCATTTCTTCGCCGCCGCCGGCTCTGCCAGGCCCCCCGTGTACTAGCATAGGCATCGGCGATCCGTGCCCGGTGCTTTCTTTGGCGCAGTCACGGTTCAGTACCAGTATACGCCCGTGCATACTTGCAGTGCCCAGCACAATTTCTTTGGCTACATCATCATTATAAGTCACAACTGAGCTCACCAGCGATCCCCTGCCCATTCTCGACAATGCTATTGCATCATCAATGCTGTTGTACGGTATGATGGTTGAGACCGGCCCGAACGCCTCAATGTTATGGCAGTCAGTTTTATGGAAAGGGTCGTTATTCAGGAAGATAAGTGGCGGCAGAAATGCTCCTTTTTCTTTGTCGGCTCCCAGTACCTCAAACTGCTCCATATCTCCTATCACTATCTCCTGCGATTTGGCCAGTTGCTGCACTTTTTCACGCACTTCGTTTCTCTGTGCTATTCCTGCCAGCGGGCCCATTCGTACCTCTTTGATGGAAGGGTCTCCGATTGTGGTGCCTTTCAGCCTTTTACCTAGTGCTATCTGCACATCTTCTGCTTTGCCTGCCGGTACAATAATCCTGCGTATAGCAGTACATTTCTGCCCAGCCTTTGTTGTTACTTCCCGTACTACTTCTTTTATAAACAGGTCAAACTCCGGCATGTCGGTTGTTACATCAGGTGCCAGTATGCAACAGTTCAGAGAGTCGGCTTCCATGTTAAACGGTACCGCTTCTGATAGAATTCTTGGATGTGATTTCAGCATTCTACCTGTCGATGCAGATCCGGTAAACGTAACCACATCCTCAGTTTCTATGCTGTCAAGTATTCCCCTTGCCGATCCACATATCAGTTGTAGTGATCCCTCCGGCAGTATCCCCGATTTGATGATCTCTTCAAAAACAGCTTCGGTGAGGTAAGAAGTGAGCGTTGCTGGTTTTACTATAGCAGGTACACCCGCCAGCAGGTTTACCGCTATTTTCTCCAGCATACCCCATACCGGGAAGTTGAATGCATTGATATGAATGGTCACACCCTCGCGCGGCACCATTATATGCTGACCGATGAATGTATTGCCCTTCGATAATTTGGCAGTATCTCCATCTACATAAAACCGCTCGTCCGGAAACTGGCGCCTGAGGCTTGCATTGGCAAACAGATTGCCTATTCCGCCTTCAATGTCTACCCAAGAGTCCACACGGGTAGCTCCGGTATAGGCACTTATGGTATAGAAGTATTCTTTCCGCTCCATCAGGTACAGGGCAAGTGCTTTCAGCATTCGCCCGCGCTCCTGAAACGTGAGTTTCCGTAAGGCCGGGCCTCCCACCTTTCGGGCATATTGCATCATGCCACCAAAGTCCAGGCCATCGCTGCCTGCAGAATATATTGCTTCACCGGTTACGGCATTGTGCAGTACCTCACCATTTTTGGAGCCTGTTACCCACTTGCCCTCGGCGTAGTTTTTCAGTTGTGTCAAAGACATAAAAAGTAGTTTAGTGATTCCTCTATATCTGTTCAGAAAGATATGGAATGTGGATGCAATTTAGATTTTTTGACTGGGTTAAAGAAGATTTATCCGCTTGCAGATTGTGTTTAATTTATTTCCCATATCTTTGAAGGCTAATGTATTTTTTTAGAAAACTGATTTTTGTTGTCTTTCTGGCACTGGCCTCTATTCCGGTGTCCGGTCAGAAAATTCATTTTGGCAATATTACCAACGTATGGTCTAATCTAGACAGTACCATTGGTTGCTGTGTGCTGGCGCCGCGCGATTACAAGCCTGCCTGGTACGATAGTGTTACACTCAGTTACAATGGGCATACATGGCAGCACCTCCATTGCACTATGCAGTCATTCCTGGTCAGGGAAGATTCCAATAGGGTATATTTTACAGGTGCCGTTGATTCCGTTGAAAGGCTTGCCTACGATTTTAATCTGGGTTTAGGTGATACAATGACGATCGTGTATCCCATGGATACCTTTGTGTCATGGGCCACCAGTATTGATTCTACCCGCCTGCAGGGCATCTGGTATAAAGTTTGGCATTTTGAAGGCAATGCTTATTCTGGTTATTATCCCGATTCTGTTCGTCAATTCCGGTATAATGTTATTGAAGGTATTGGTTGCACAAATGGCGTCTACTATCCGGCTAGCCCTTATGCCTTAACAGCCTTTTCCCAGCATTTAATGTGTTTCAACAATAATTCCAATATTACTACCGCCCTTTCCAATCCTGTAATTGCATATTCATCGGGCTATACTTCGGTTTACGACAACGATTCCAGCTGCACCGAGTATTATGCAGATCATACCCATCACCTCACAGACTATACCATTGTGAAACAATTATCGGTAAATGCAGGCACTGTTATCGTTGCACCTAATCCCGTCACAGCAGAGAGCAATTTCATTTTACCCTACCGTATTAAGTCGGGTTCTGTAACCATCACCAGCACTGCGGGGCAGGTTGTTGAGCGTAGTTTCTTTGAAGATAGAGATGCGTTACCGGTGCCTAAGAATCATACTGCTGGCGGCATTTATTTCTATCACATTACTGATAATAGTTCAGGTAAAATATTTACTGGCAGATTTGTAAATTGATTTATAGTTATGAAAAGAGGCATTTATACAGTATTTATTCTGTTGTTTTGCTTTTGCTAATATGGTCAGAAAATCAGGTTTTGTGATACTATGAATTTCTGGAGATTTAAGGATATTTGTTTTGGCTGTTATCCGCCTGTTCTCGCTACAATCACATATGCCGATTTTTTTATGCAGAACCCGTTACTTTATCTGGTCACGCATATCTGCGTATGTTACCATCAATGTATTATTGTCGTGAAGACACAGTTGCAGGGAAGGTATATATCAAGTATCCATCTGGTATGCATGTAGACACTAACGAGCAGGTACTCTACGACTATAATTGGCGTGTTGGAGATACTGTAAGAACATTTACATCTGGTATTGGCGCTACTGTATCGTGGGTGTACCAGATGGATTCGACTCAAATCAACGGCATTTGGTACAAAGTGTGGCATTTCACCGGTGACGCAAGGTATAATGTTATTGAGGGATTGGGTTGTACTAACGGTCTTAACTACCCTATGTTTCCATATCCTCCATTTGAAGATTCCAGACAATTGATTTGTTTCAGAGATCAATATGGATCATACCCTTTGAGCAATCCCGTATCTTCATGGGGTATGCTAGGCGATTTGTATTTCGACAATTTTTTCAGTTGCAATCCATCAGTGCTAGGTATTGACAAAACTTCTTCTCAGGACGTGAGTATATCACCCAATCCCATCACCCATGACACTAAAATTACCTTCTCAAAACTCATCTCTTCTGGTACTTTAACGATATCAAATATTTTAGGCCAGCACATTGTTGATTGCTCATTTACAAACAGATCTGAATTTCCTATAGGAGATTTGATAAACTTAAAAGGCATCTACATTTACCGCATAACCGACAATCAATCCGGTAATATATTTTTAGGAAAATTTCAGTATTAAAGCTCCACAAGCGCACCCTCGTTATATCTGATTTGCTCCAGATATAGCCCAAATCCCGGCACATCAAAAAAAGCCTTTGTACAGTCCTTTGCTTCAATGATCTGCCTGAAATCAGCGGCAGTTCCCCTGCCTCTGGCAATGTACAGCTGCGTGCCCACCAGCCCGCGTACCATACCACGCAGAAATCGGTTGCCCTCCACCACATAGTGCAGCTCGTCATCCACCACTTCCCAGTATGACTTTTCTATACTACAGATAAATGTCTTTGTCTGCGAGTTGCGCTTAGAGAACGATTCAAAGTGCGTATATTCTTTAATGATACCTGCTGTTTCGTGCAGCAATTCCATGTTCAGCTTGAACGGGAAGTACAGCCCCCTTTCCAGCTTAAACGGATCCTTTCTGTGATAAATGCGGTATCGGTACCTTCTTGAAACTGCGTCAAACCTTACATTGAAATCATCGGCAGCTTTGCAGGCTCTTTTTACGGCAAGTTCGCCCGGCAGTATCGCATTGCATTTATAGCCCAGATCGAAGTTTATTTCCTCGTCAGTATCAAAGTGGTAGTAGTTGCATAGGGCATGCACACCCTCATCAGTGCGGCTGGCACCATATGTCGCAACTGGCTTGCGTAAAACCGTACTCAACGTTTTATTGAGGGCAAGCTGCACCGTTGGCTGCTCTCCTTGTATCTGCGAGCCGTTAAACTTAGTTCCGTCATAGATTACTTCCAGTACATATCGGGGCATATACAAATGTACGTTTCAATAGTTTATTCCACTGTTTATTAGCTGTGTGTCTTACGTGGTATTTCCATCACCTCACATTGTTTCATCTCCTTTCCGTCTATCACAAACCTGATCAGTGTCTTTACCTTGTGCCAGCCACTGTTGCCGGCCGCGCCGGGGTTCATGTGCAGGCATTTTATCTTATCGTCATAGATTACTTTAAGTATGTGCGAGTGCCCGCAAATAAATAACTGCGGCGGATGGCTCATAAGTACAGGCCTTATCTGCGGTGCATATTTTCCCGGATAACCTCCTATATGTGTCATCAGCACTTCCACGCCTTCGCATTTCCACCGCAGTGTTTCCGGGTATTCTGCACGTATGTCATGCCCGTCTATGTTGCCATATACTCCCTTCAGTGGCTTGAATGCTTTTAGTTTGTCCGCTACTTCCATTGATCCGAAATCACCTGCATGCCATATTTCGTCGCATTGCTCAAAATACTTAAACGCAGCATCTTCCAGGTGGCTGTGTGTATCAGATATAAGGCCTATGCGGGTCATCTATTTTATATAGTTGAAAAGCACCAGTATGGTTTTTACGGCCACACCTGTCAAAGGAATCAGAATCCACCAGAGTTTGCGCTGAGTTCCGGGAGCCATTTGCCGGTTGCTTTTCAGTGCTATGATAGACCACAGCACCGCCGCCATCAACAGCGGCCCCGTAATGCCGATGATTATTTTGTCGTTCGTATTCAGAAAGATCAGGAAAATAATTGTTGTAGCAATGATCAGGTACTTGCCATATATTGTCAGGAATGTACGCTGTACGTCGAGTACGGGCGATATTTCATTCAAACGCTTAATCAGTTGTTCTTTATTTTCCACCTGAGCGGGTACTGTAATAATTGCGTTATTGGTTCCACCATGGATGAGTATACTCCCGTCTGCGTTTTTTACAATTCGGGTCACTTCCAGCCAGGTAAAATCAATAGCTTCCCTGAGCAGCGGTGTGCAGCTGATGCTGTCGCTGTCAATAGTCAGTATGAAATTGTCATACAATTTTCTTTTCTTTTTAAAAATCCGGTACAGGCTGACCGGCACAAATACTGCCATTAGCCCCAAAACCAGCAGAAGCTGCCTTTCATCGGTTTCACTGGCTGCCTCACCTGCAAAGTAATGCGGCAGTACAAATGCCAGTACCATAATGATAAACATGGGAATAGTACCCAGAATCAAACGTTTTCTGGCAGCAATAAATGCCTCTGGTTGTAGCCTGAATTGTTCGGTTGCCATATTCCGGTATTATTCAATTGCCTGATTTGCCTATGCTGTTTGTTCTATACCGGCATAGTGGGCTTCTATCTCGTGTAGTATCTCCTCTATTTCTGCCACTCCGTCTGTTACCACCAGCCTGTTTCTGAATTCCTTAACATGCGGCAGCCCTTTCAGGTAGCTGGCGTAGTGCCTGCGCATTTCCAGTATGCCTGCTTTTACTCCTTTCCAGTTCACCGAACCGTGCAGGTGTTTACGGCAGGCCCGTAGCCGCTCAGCCAGGGTAGGGGAATCCATGATTTCACCTGTAGCGAAGAAATGTTTGACCTCTCTGAATATCCACGGATACCCTATCGCCGCCCTGCCTATCATGATGCCATCTACTCCATACCTGTTTTTATACTCCAGTGCTTTCTGCGGCGTATCAATATCCCCGTTGCCAAAGATGGGTATATGTATCCTCGGGTTATTCTTGATTTTTCCAATCAGCGTCCAGTCGGCATCCCCTTTATAAAGTTGGGTACGCGTGCGGCCATGTATGGTCAGTGCCTGTACGCCAATGTCCTGGAGCCGCTCGGCCACTTCTTCAATGTTCTTTGTATTGTTGTCCCATCCCAGCCTGGTTTTTACTGTTACCGGCAGCGTCGTTGACCTGATACATGCCTGAGTAAGCCGTATCATCAGCGGTATGTCTTTAAGCACCGCCGCGCCAGCACCCTTGCATACCACTTTTTTTACCGGGCAGCCAAAGTTGATGTCCAGCAGGTCAGGGTTGGTTGCATCCACAATCTTAGCCGAAAGTGCCATTGCCTCTTCATCGCCGCCGAAAATCTGAATGCCGATTGGTTTCTCGTAATCAAAAATATCCAGCTTCTGCCGGCTCTTCATGGCATCCCTGATCAGCCCCTCGCTCGATATGAATTCGGTATACATCAGGTCGGCGCCGTTATCCTTGCACACTGCCCTGAAAGGAGGGTCACTCACATCCTCCATGGGAGCCAGCAGTAGCGGGAACTCCCCCAGTTCTATATTTCCAATTCTGACCATTTGAGGCTGCAAAGGTATGTCAAATGCATCTAACCAGGCAATGCAATTAGGTGTTGCTTAACTGTAATCTTGCTTCAGTTTACGAGCCTGTTAGTCCCTATGAATGATTGTTTTGGAGCTGTGGTGTAACATCACAAATTCTTATCAAGCTATTCCTTTTTTATTTTCTTCACATACTTGTTTTTGGGTCCCAAAAACTCAAGATAATATATTCCATAAGGTAGTAAATGGACGTCAATTTTTGTAAACGATTCTTTAATAGGCTGGTGGATTACCACTTGTCCGGTAATGTTAATAAGCCTGAATTCATTATAAATTATAGTATCCGACTGAAACGTCAGGATACTATTTACAGGGTTGGGGTATATGTCCAGATCCTGGGGACAATAGTCTGATTTAATGTAGGCTTCTGTATAACACCCTGTGGGCAGTGTATAAGTTATCAGATCTCGTCCGATGCCTATTCCGGTTACATATCCAGACAAACTGTCTATTCGCACAATCGTAGAGTCTCGGTTTGTCCACTTTCCGCCGCTGGCATTGTCTGATAAATACATCCCATGTTCAACGCACACATCCGAAATCCCTATAATAGCAGGGGGCAATGGGTTAACTGTTACTTCTATGTTGCTGATACAGCCATATTTATCTGTAAATATAATGTTAGCAGTGCCTGCGTTTATACTGTATACGTGTCCTGTCGTGTCAACAATGGCTACGGTCTCATCTGAACTGCTCCACTTGCCCGGCCGGGTTGCTTCAGCCAAAATAGTCGAACCGTTTGTACAAAGGGCTGAGTATCCGCTAATCGGTGCAGGTAAGGCATGTAGTGAGACCGTTTTAGAAACTGTACAGCCCCCTAATGAATATCGTATGGTTATTGTATCTGCCGAAGTACTGAAAAGATGCCCTTCCTGATCAACACTGGCTTTAGCGTTGTTTACACTGCTCCAAGTACCCCCTGAATATAGATCGTACAATTGTATTGTTGCACCGGCGCATAAGCTGTCACTGGTAGTGATAAGCCCTGGTGGCAGTATTGTTATCACTGTGTCTGCATAAGTGGCCCCACATTGATTTGAAGATCGCAGAGTAATAGTGTCTAAGCCAGGTAAAAGTCCGGTTAATAAACCGGTCCATCCAACTATTTTCCCGTTCTTAGTTGAGAACCAATTAAGTACCCCTTTGCTCGAGTCAGATAGCGTAACGGGTTCCCCAGCGCAAATCTCATTTGACGGAAGTAAAATCGGAAAAATTTCCGGCACAGTATTCACTTTTATGTTTATCCTGAACGTGTCAACACCACAGTAATTGGTATCAACAGCAACCAATGTTTCGGAGCCGGCACTTACTCCGTGAACGTTGTTGTTAAAGAAATCAGGAACAGCATGCCCGTATTTTGAATACAAAAGATGGGTGTACCCGGCCCCTCCGTCTATCATAACATCTTGGCCAACACACAATTCATAAATTGGGTCCACTGGAGTCCCAAGAAAAAAACTTGCCCATGGCAATGGATGAATTTCTATCAATTTCGTAGCTTTTGATGAGCCGCACGAATTCGTAACAGTATAAAATATAGTGTCATAAGAAGGCCAAACCAAATAGTCGAAACCGGAAATTACTCGCATTCCTGTCACAATGCCGCCTGAAACAGTTGCATTTGTATTTTCTGCAGACCAAACTCCTCCCGTTACAATGTCTGTGAGAGTTATACTGGAATACTGGCAAACAATATCAAGGCCCTCTATCTCACCAGCGTCAGGCATACTATCAACGGTCATTACTAAATAATTCGAAATCGCAAAAACAGTATCTCCTGTCAGGTTGGTAACTATGCAGCTTACTGTGTCTGAATTTGTCAGTAATGAAGATGTAAACACCGGGTTGTCAGTTCCTGCGTGTGTACTATTAATTCGCCATTTGAAATGGGGATTCGAAATGCTGGAGATTATTGAAGTAAAAGTTGCGGGGGTGCCTGAACAGATAGTATCTCTTGATGTGGAAATATGTACAGCCTGGCCAAAAAGTATAACCGGAGACAACACAAAAAATATCCATATCAGCCTGTTCATAAATATTCTCAATATAATTTTATCAAAACAAAATTAACCAATACGAATTTAAAAATTTATTTTCAATATTTCTTTTAATATTCACTTCAGCACCTCTTGTTCGAATTGGCACCAAGCTCAAACGAAAACATAAAAAGTGGTAAGAAATTGGCTTGACTGATCGAAGTTCAATAACGGATGTCTTGTTCCGTGAAGCAATATTCAATAAAATAAATGCCGCCTGAACTCAAAAAGTTGAAATGTTCCACCAATAGTTTTTTTGAATTTTGATATTCTTTATTCCTAACTTTGTACCCACTTCCACCACATATCTTATATAACAGGGCTTGGCACACAATCTGAATAAGGCATCTATCGCCGGGGTAATCATAGCTTTAGGTATTATTTATGGAGATATAGGCACTTCTCCTTTGTATGTAATGAACTCTATCTGCAATGGCAGGGAGATCAGCGAGTTACTGATTATAGGGGCATTGTCGTGCATTATCTGGACACTTACACTACAGACTACTGTTAAGTACGTGATGCTTACACTGCGTGCTGATAACAAAGGGGAGGGTGGTATATTCTCATTGTTTGCACTGGTGCGCAGGCATGGCAGGTGGACAGTGTTCCCAGCAATGGTAGGCGGGGCTGCCCTTCTGGCCGATGGTATGATTACGCCGCCTATCTCGGTCACTGCCGCAATAGAGGGTTTGCACAACATTCCCCACCTCGAGCACATAGGTGTTATGACTATCGTTTACATTGTAATCGGGATTCTTACTTTGTTGTTTTTCTTCCAGCAATTTGGCACAAGCAGCATCGGAAAAGCTTTTGGCCCTATTATGATGGTTTGGTTCCTCATGCTGGCCATACTTGGTATCCACCAGTTAAATGTTTCACACGACTGGCGCATTCTCCGCGCACTGAATCCTTACTATGCCATCAAGATATTAACTGTTTACCCCAAAGGATTCTGGATACTTGGAGCTGTTTTCCTCTGTACCACCGGAGCAGAAGCACTGTACTCCGACCTCGGCCATTGTGGGCGTATCAATATAAGGGCTTCATGGATATTTGTTAAATCGTGCCTTATTCTAAATTATCTGGGCCAGGGTGCATTTTTGTTAAGCATTAAAAACCAGGTTTGGGATGCGGGGCATAGAAATCCGTTTTACGAATTGGTGCCCAATTGGTTCACAATTCCGGGTATCATTATTGCAACGGTAGCAGCTATTATTGCCAGCCAGGCCCTGATTTCGGGTTCGTTTACGCTGATCAGCGAAGCTATGAAGCTCAATCTTTGGCCCAAAATGAAGATTAGTTATCCAACTGTTGAAAAAGGGCAGTCATTTATTCCGGGTATTAATACATTGCTGTTTGTAGGCTGTACTGCCATCACATTGTACTTCCGCCAGTCGTCAAATATGGAAGCGGCTTATGGCTTGTCTATAACCATTTGTATGATTATGACGTCTACGCTATTTGCCTACTACATGTTTGTGAAGCGTGTGCCAATAGTTTGGATTGCAGGATACCTCATCGTTTACCTCGCCATCGAGCTTTCTTTCCTGACTGCTAATCTGGTAGAAAAATTTGTTGAAGGCGGAGCCGTAACAGTTGTTGTGGCAGGGGGATTATTTATGACAATGCTGGTATGGTACAAATCACGCAAGATTAAAAACCGCTACGTTGAATTTGTTAGGCTCGAAAATTATATTCCTATCCTGCAGGAACTAAGTAATGACAATAGCATCACCAAGTATGCAACCCACCTCGTTTACCTGACCAGTGCCAACAATCCCAGGGAGATTGAGCATAAAATACTGTATTCTATTTTGTACAGCAAACCAAAGAGGGCAGATATATATTGGTTCGTGCATGTAGATGTACTGGATGATCCATATACAACTGAATATGCTGTGCAGACAATAGTCCCGAACGAGATCATCAGAGTTGAGTTCAGGCTCGGTTTCAGGGTAGACCACAGAGTGCAGTACATGTTCAAAAAGGTAGTGGAGGAGATGGTGCAGAACAAGGAAGTGAATGTAGTAAGCCGTTATGAGTCGCTAAGCAAAAATAATGTCATGGGCGATTTCAGGTTTATTGTCATGGAGAAATTCCTTTCGCGCGACAATTCACTGCCTATGTGGGAGCGCATGATGATGAGGGGCTATTTTATACTCAAAAAATTCAGCCTGTCCGAAGAGCGTGGCTTTGGCCTGGACCCTTCAGATGTAACATTGGAAAAGTACCCGATATACGTTTCTGCAATACCGGATTATAACCTTAAGAGGATTGATGAGAACTAGTAGCGGTTATTATTGTAATCGCCCCGGCTGTTATAGTCTATTCGGTTGGCATTAACTTCTCCGCGGTTATTATTGTAATCACCACCCGTGCGGGGGCGTGGGTTTCTAGGCTTGAACGGCCTATTGCCTGCCGGGCTTCCCTTGGAGTTGTTTGCTTTAGCTTCTTTTACTGAAATGATATTACCTTCAAAGTAGGTGCAATCAAGGTTGTCAATAGCATCCATAGCGTGGAATTTATCAGCCATTTCAACAAAGCCAAAACAACGCGACATTCCGGTTGCATTATCGTAAATAATTTTCGCAGAAACTACTTCGCCAAACTCTGCAAAAAGAGGGCGGAGGTTTGTTACATTAGTTTCCGGATTCAGGTTGCCAATAAAAAGATTCATGACTACATTAAATTTATTGCATTTCAATTGAGATAGAGCAGGTAGAAATGCATGGCAAGATACAGATTTCCTGCAAAACATAATTTTTTATAACTCAGAATTAAATTTCCACATCCCATTCTAATAATAGATGTAACGAATTAGTTAGTAAAAGTAGCATCCATTGACAAACTATTAATAACGTTAAATTCAGTGTGTTTTTTTGTAAATGTTATTGTTACAAGGTAATTAATTGTATTTTTGCACTCAAATTGCCATGAATGTAATTTGTTTATATTCGATATCTGGTTTTCTAAACCATTTTCAAGCATATGTTTTAGTACTCAGTTAATTTTTTTAAATAGTAAATTATGAGAAAGATTTATTTATTGGTAATCCTTTGTTTACTGGGATTTGGAGGTTATGCGCAGACTGCAGCGTCTTATTCATTTTCAAGATCAGCTGGTACGTTTAACTCAATTATTGGAGGCAGCGGTACAGTTGCATTGACCGGTACTACGTTAAATACTGGTGACAGTGCCATCACAAATATTCCCATTGGTTTTACATTTTTTTACTGTGGTACAAATCATACTGTTCTGTCGGCTAATGCCAACGGGTACTTGTCACTTGCAAACGATTCCCTGAGCGATGATCCTGATTATAAAAACCTCAGTTCTTCATTGTCGTCCATTTCAAACGGCGCAGGGTTGCTCATGGCTTTCTGGAAAGATCTGTATGGAGTTGCCAAAACTGCATATTATCAGACTTCAGGTACTGCCGGTAGCAGGGTCTTTACTTTTGAATATGCCGACTGGAGCAGGTGTTGCAGTTCGGGTTCTGCTTCAATGAATTTTCAGATTAAGTTGTATGAGGGGACTAATATAGTTGAATTTGTATATGGCTCAGGTTTAGGGTCACTGCCTACAACTGCCACTATAGGCATTTGCAACGGGCTTGCTGATTATCAGACCTTACCACTGGAAACATCATCGGCAACAAATAACTCTTTTAATAGCACTTGCACCTTCCCGTCAAACGGCAGTGTTTTGAGTTTTTGCCCTCCTCCGGCAGCTATTGGCGGGAATGTTCCGGTATGTGTGGCTCAGAGCATCACTTTAACAGAGTCATTAACTGGCGGAAGCTGGAGCAGCGCAGATAATGCAATTGCAACAGTTAATGCATCAACAGGTGTTGTAACCGGTGTCGCTGATGGTATTGTTGACATTACCTACACTACTTTTTGTGGTGCTTATGTTACCACTTCTGTTACTGTAAATCCATTGCCTGCAGCAATTGCCGGATTTAATCACGTTTGTATCGGTTCTTCGGTTTTATTGACCGATGTTACTCCAGGTGGTACCTGGGGCACCAGCACTTCAGCGGTAACTGTTACTTCAGGTACCGTAACGGGTGTATCTGTTGGTGCTGCATCAATAAATTATACGCTGACGACCACTGGTTGTTCAGTTTCATTCCCGGTTACAGTTGACGCATTCCCAACAGTGAGTGCCGGGTCCAGCGTTGCAATATGCTATGGTAATTCCACTACCCTTGCAGCCAGTGGCGCAGATACATTCTCATGGTCTCCTTCATTCGGGCTATCTTGCACCAACTGTAGTAATCCTGTTGCAAGCCCAACTGTAACTACTACCTACACTGTTACCGGAAAGTCAGTTCGGGCTCTGGTATACAGCGATATGTTCTATAATGGTGTTATACCAACTACTCAGTCCGCAAACTGGGACACATACCGTTCTACACTTGTGAGTACAAATAACTATACAGGTTTCCGCATCAGAGGCAGTGTAAACCCAACAGGTATTATGTGTACTGATCCTGCTGTTGCAAACGCAGTAGCACAGGCATTGAGGACCGGAAGTGCTTACGCAGGAACATCTGATGGTCAGAATTGGACAGTAGGTATAGGATGCGGCCCTGGTGGTGCAGTAGAATTATCAAATCAGGGTACCTGTTCATGTGCGTATGGTTACTCTATACGTCCTAATATCGGCAACTTAAACTGGGGTGGCATCGATGGGCCTACTTGTTCTGCTCCCGACCAGTTAATGGAAGTGATTTTCTATACAGATGGTTGCACAAACACTTCTACTGTAACAGTAAGTGTTAATCCATTACCAAAAGTTTACAACGTAACAGGTGGTGGCAGTTATTGTGCCGGCGGTGCGGGTGTGGCTATCGGCCTTGATAGTTCTAATACCGGCATCCGTTATCAATTATACATGGGCTTAACAGCTATGGGTGCACCGGTGAACGGCAGTAACGCCCGTATAAGTTTCGGAAATGATACTACAGCCGGCACCTACAGTGCGATTGCTACAGATACTGTTACCGGATGTATGAGCGCTATGGCTGGCAGTGCCATAGTTACAATTATTCCAGTAGTTGTTCCATCGGTAAGTATCTTCAGGAGCACAGCTGACACAATCTGTCAGGGAACACACACTACTTTCACTTCAGTAGCGGGTTATCCTGGCTCACACCCACATTACATGTGGAGGGTGAATGGTGTACTTTCCGGCCCAGACAGCGCAATATATGACTATCCGCCTGCTACCGGGGTTAACAGGGTTAGCCTTGTAATGGTAAGCAATGCTGTTTGTGCTATTCCAGATACAGTTACCAGTGATACATTGACAGTGGTGGCATTTCCAAACGGGAATCCACTCGTTCATCTTGCTCCTACACCTAGTGATACTGTTTGTGATGGTAGTTCCGTTACCATAAATGCAACGCCGACTTACGGTGGTTACGGGCCAACCTACACGTTCGTAAAAAATACTGTGGTGGTTGGCAGCAGTTCTTCATACACGTACACACCGGTTGATGGGGATAATATTTATTGTGTAATGACAGGAAACTATCGTTGCCCTATATCTACCAATACCGCTTACAGTAATGTAATTGCAATGACAGTTGAGCCTCAGGTGGTGCCTTCTGTTGTAATTACCGGCCGCCCGGGTATGCTTGTTGCTCCCGGAACACCTGATACACTTATTGCAACTGTAACTAACGGCGGTAGTGCTCCTTCATATCAGTGGTACTTAAATGGTGCGATTGTAGCCGGCGCTACTTCTGGTACCTATATCAGAAGCAGTTTTAATAATAATGACTCTGTAAGCTGTAAGGTTACTCGCAACGATGCATGCGGAAATTCAACAATCAATTCTGTAGTGCTGACAGTACGCGGATTAGCTACACAGCTTTTGACTGCCAGTGGATCAGTTGTTCTGGCGCCAAACCCAAATAAAGGCTCATTCTCACTAAAAGGAAATCTGGGCTTAGGTGCAGATGAGGTAGTTGGTGTAGACGTGCTCAATATGCTTGGCCAGTCAGTATACAGCAATAATTTCAAAACTATCAATGGCAGCATTGATGCATCAATTGAAACAGGTGAGGCACTCGCAAATGGTATGTACCTGCTGAATTTACGTTCATCAAAAGGAAACAGTACGTTCCATTTCGTGATTGAGAAATAAAACGTTCACTTAAAACGCATATAAGAAGAGAGGCAGCCAGTTGGCTGCCTCTCTTCTTATTGATAATAGCTCGTTACATTTAGTGCTATCAGTTGGCTAAATGCTCCCGTTATCTTCTACAGAATAGTATTTTTTACGTCTTTGAGAATATCAAGTGTTTCTTCCCTGCTGTTGCCTTCGGCATATACGCGCAGTAATGGCTCTGTGCCTGATGCCCGCAGCATAATCCAGCCGCCATTGTCCAAATGGTATTTTATCCCGTCTATAGTTTCTACACGGTTGTAAGTATACTTGCCAAACCTTTCATATCCGCCATCAGCAGCTTTGCTGATGATAGCATTCTTTTTGTCATTTTCAATATGCAGGTCGTGGCGGTCATAGTAAAAAGTGCCAACGATGTCATAAACCTCCTGGCACAGTTCTTTCATAGTTTTGCCGGTAGCGGTCATAAACTCGTAAATCGCAAGCCCGTCATAGATTCCGTCGCGCTCAGGAATATGGCCTTTTACAGCTATGCCTCCGCTTTCTTCGCCACCCACCAGCACATCATCTGTTACCATAATTTCGCTGATGTATTTAAACCCAATGGCGGTTACTTCTACAGGCAAACCGTAGTGTGCACATAATTTTTTTACTCTGTCTGTGACTGAGAATGCTATAACCACTTTACCTGTCATGCCCTTGTACTTATGCAGGTAGTGAATGAGCAGAAGAATGATGTTGTGTGCGTCAACAAAATTGCCGTCGCCATCATACAGGCCTATGCGGTCGGCATCTCCATCTGTGGCTAGCCCTATCTTGATCTCCGCTGTGCTGGCTACTGTTTGCGCAAGTTGTTTCAGGTTTTTGTCCAGCGGCTCCGGTGCCTGGCCAAGAAATCCCGGGTTGTCCTCGCAGTGAATAAGCACTGCACCCGGCAGTAGCCTTCTGATTACGTTTTGCCCCGCTCCAAACATGGCATCATAAGCCATCTTGAAAGGTGATTTCTGTAATGCTTCAAAATCAAATTTCTGCTTCAGGTAGTCAACATAAATATCTTCCAGATTGATGTATTCCAGTAAACCCTTCTCTTCCCAGTACGATAAAGGCTGAGATGGTATCTCCACTTCGTCAGGTATCAGCGCTTCTACCGCAGCAATGTCTTTCGGGCTGGAAGGCCCGCCATGAGCACCCTTAAGTTTGTAGCCATTGTAGGAAGGCGGGTTGTGGGATGCCGTAATAACAACACCCTGATTGGCCTTTAGCTGCAACACGCCCAGAGAGATCATAGGCGTGCTGATGAAACCTTTTGCCATCAGAACTTTTATGCCGTTTGCACAGAGCACTTTTGTACTGGCATCAGTGAACAGCTGCCCGCCAAAACGGCAATCATGGCCAATCACTACAACGGGCTTGTCTGTTTTTTGCAGCAGCCAGTCAGCAAGCCCTTTGCTCACGCGGCTTACATTATATACTGTAAAGTCCTGGGCAATTATAGCACGCCATCCATCGGTGCCGAATTTTATTTTCTCTGTAACCATCTGCTGATCTGTTAAAATAACGGGATGTAATGATTGTTAAATAAAGTGAAACGCAAATTTATAAAACGTTTCGATTGGTTTGAGTTATTTAATTTTACTGCAAATATCAGCAGTATGCCAGATTGTTTAGTATCGGTAAACCCGGCAACGGGCAAGGTGATCAGAAGTTACAAAGTGGACAGTGAAAGAAAGGTGGAGGCGGTACTCCGGCAGTCAGTACAGGCCTTTGAGGCGTGGAGGAAGCTGGCTTTGGGCAAGCGCGCTACAGTACTGAGAAATATAGCTAAGGAAATACGAAAGGAAAAACACAGGCTGGTTGCGCTGGCAGCAACAGAGATGGGCAAACCTTTGCAGCAGGGGTATTACGAGGTTGAAAAGTGCGCTGCAACTTTGGAATTCTATGCCAGGGAAGGCGCCGGTTTTCTGAAAGATGAAGTTATTCCTACAAGTGCATCAAAGAGCTATGTTTCTTTTCAGCCCTTGGGCACCATACTTGCAGTTATGCCCTGGAATTTTCCTTTCTGGCAGGTATTCAGGGCTATGGCACCTGCCGTAATGGCTGGTAATGTAATGGTGTTGAAACACGCATCGAATGTGAGTGGATGTGCACTGGCGATTGCTGAGCTCATTGTAAAAGCCGGCGCGCCGGAAGGGTTGCTGCAGGCGCTGCTGTTGCCGTCTTCAAGAGTAGAAGCGCTGATAAACGACAGCAGAATTGCAGCTGTAACGCTCACCGGCAGCACCGCAGCTGGCAGCAGCGTAGCTGAGGCTGCCGGGCGTAATCTTAAGAAAGCAGTGCTGGAACTGGGCGGCAGT
This sequence comes from Sphingobacteriales bacterium, assembly GCA_900299255.1. GTDB lineage: Bacteria > Bacteroidota > Bacteroidia > Chitinophagales > Chitinophagaceae > Nemorincola. The sequence goes on along the minus strand of OMJB01000116.1, from coordinate 24,465 downwards.
GATCCTTATGTTATTCTTGCAGATGCTGATTTGGATGTGGCCGTGGAAATTGCAGTGCGGGGCAGGCTGGTTAACAGTGGGCAAAGTTGCATTGCCGCTAAAAGATTAGTGGTTGTACAATCGGTAAGAAAGGAATTCGAACAACGTTTTGTGCAAAAGATGAAGGAAGCCGCTTTTGGGGATCCGTTTGATGAAAAGAATCGTATTGGGCCCATGGCCAGAGTGGACCTGAGGGATGAACTGCATCAGCAGGTGCTCAGGAGTATAGCCAAAGGTGCCAGATTATTGTGTGGAGGATACATACCAGGCGGGAAAGGCGCATTCTATCCGCCCACCGTACTTTCCAATGTGAAGAAGGGCATGCCCGCTTATGATGAGGAATTGTTTGGGCCGGTAGGGGTAATCATTGAAGCAAAAGATACTGCAGATGCCATGCGGATAGCCAACGACAGCGTGTATGGCCTGGGCGGGGGTATTATTTCAGGCAATGTAAAAAAGGCTGAAATACTGGCCGCAACTGAGCTGCAGGCGGGCAATTGTTTTGTAAATGACTTTGTCCATTCAGACCCTCATCTGCCTTTTGGTGGTATCAAACAAAGCGGCTATGGCCGCGAACTGGGGTCGTATGGCATACGTGAGTTTGTAAATATCAAGACAGTATTTATTAAATAGCACAGGCACAGTTGCTGCAAAAAATCGGTTTATGAGATTATATTTGGCTACAGGTATTTTATTATGCCTTTTATTTGCAGCACATAATTTGTATTCGCAAAAACAGCACAAGCCAATGTACTCATATCTAGCACTGGGAGACTCTTATACAATAGGTGAACAGGTTCCCGGAAATGAAAACTTTCCCCATCAGGCTGCAGCCATTCTCAGGCAACAGCATATAGATGTAACCGATCCTGTGATCATTGCCACTACGGGCTGGACAACAGATGAACTGGCGGCTTCAATAAGGGAGCATAACCTCAAAGAATCATTTTCGTTTGTAACCCTGCTAATAGGGGTAAACAACCAGTACAGGGGCCGAAGTGTGGAGAACTACAGGGAAGAGTTCCTGCAACTATTGAACACGGCTGTTGCATATGCCGGAGGCAATGCTGGCCATGTAATCGTCCTGTCTATACCCGACTGGGGCGCAACTCCCTTTGCCGAAGGCAGGGACAGGCATCAGATAGCCATAGAGATCGATGCCTATAACGCGGCGTGCAAGGAAATTGCTCTTAAACACAATTGCAGGTTCATAGAAATCACTGAAAGTACCCGCCACAACGGCCAAAACCCTGATTATCTGGCTGCTGACCAACTGCACCCCTCAAGTAAAGAATATGCTATCTGGGCCAGCCGGCTGGCCGAGGTGGTGAAACAGGTGCTGAAACACTAGAAGATGGAGCCTTTGATAACTGCGCAAAAACAAAAAAGCTTTTTGGGCAATGCTTCTGTTGTAGGGTTAAACATCGCAAGGAAAACAGGCAGTGCCTTACCCTGATTTTCTGATTGAGCTCAAGTTATCTTTTTTGCAGCTCGGTAAAAGCTTCATTTGTATTACAGTAAAATCACTTTCGCGGAAAAAAAAATTATGTTATATTTGACCAAATAATCTGTAATGAAATATAAATTTATATTATCTGTTTTTGCTTCAGTTGTTTTTTCTGTATCTGCTATGGCGCAGGGGCAGAAAATCATGACGCTCGCAGGCACAGGAATAACAGGGTTCAGTGGTGATGGGTACAGTGCTTCGGGTGCCAATTTTAATGGCCCTACAGAGGTGGTGCTGGATAATGCAATGAACCTCTACATTCTCGATTACAATAACTACAGGATCCGTAAAGTAAATACAGCAGGCATAGTAACTACTGTGGCAGGTAATGGCATACCCGGCAACACCGGAAACTGCACACTGGGTACCACTGCGGAGATAGCTGCAATAAGTATTGCGGTTGACAGGCGCAATAACCTTTATTTTACTGATCAGAGCAATGCTATTATACGCAAGGTAAATGCACTGGGTATTATTTCGCATGTGGCAGGTACAGGAGCCATGGGCTACTTTGGTGATGGTGTAAGCGCCACACTGGCGAAGTTCAAACAGCCGCAGGGCATCGCAGTAGATGATACCGGAAATATTTTTATTGCTGATGCAGGCAACCATGTTATCCGCCGTATAGATACTTTCGGAAAGATTACAACTATCGCGGGTACACCAGGCAGCGCAGGTTATTTTGGTGATGGTGGCCTCGCTATCTATGCTCAGCTCGACTCGCCATGGGCAGTTAAAGTAGACCACAGAGGCAACATTTACATCAACGACTTCAAAAACAACGTAATCCGCAAAATTGATACGGCTCATGTTATTACCACATTTGCAGGAACCGTTGGTGTTTATGGAAATTCAGGTGACCTCGGGCTTGCTAGCCTGGCATCTCTGAATATGCCGCGCGGCCTGGGCATTGATACATTTAACAACCTTTACATTGCCGACGCATTGAATAATGTAATTAGGAAGGTAGACACATTTGGTATCATCAGCACTGTAGCCGGAAACGGCTGGTTTGGGTTTGGTGGCGATTACGGTTATGCGCTGGGCGCCAACTTCAAGAACCCTTATGGCGTGGCAGTTGATGTGTACGGCAGTATTTATATTGCTGATGCCAACAACCAAAGAGTTCGTAAAACCTTTTCAACTGATGGTGTTGAACGTATTGCCGTTTCAAATGGCGTAGCCGCTTACCCTAATCCGTTCAGCGGACAGGTAGTGGTAACGGGTGTTGAAAAAACCGACAAGGTGGAAATGTATGATGTACTGGGCAGGCTGGTTAATGGCACCTGGGAAGCCGGAGCTGATAATCGCAGGTCGTTTACCACAAGTGGTATTTCCTCTGGCATCTACCTGCTTAAAGTATCTGGAGAGTTTGGCGGTTTAAAAGCCACTTTGAAAATAGTGAAAGAGTAAATAACAAAATTGTATAAAAAAAAAGCCCGGCAGCAAACCTTTGTATAGGTTACTGCCGGGCTTCTTCATTATGCTTTTAAAAGGTTACCCTATAGAAACAAGTTCCAGATCGAAGATAAGATCTTTTCCTGCCAGCGGATGGTTGGCGTCCAGCAGTACGGTCTCTTCATTAACCTCAACAATTACTACCGGAAATATATTACCTGAATTATCGCCCATCTGAATTTCCATGCCCACAACTGGCTGCATTTCTGCTGGGAACTCTGATCTTGGGTAATCCATCATCATGTCATCATTCCTGTGGCCATATGCTTCTTCTACCGGAATGTTTATGGTTTTCTTTTCGCCCGGAGCCATATTCATAATGGCATCATCAAAGCCTTTTATTACCTGTCCTGCACCCAGAGTAAAAGATAATGGTTCACGCCCTTCGCTGCTGTCGAATGTGGCACCGTCTGTTAATCTGCCATGATAGTGGACATTTACTTTGTCTCCTGATTTTGCTTGCTGCATGCTGTTGTTTTGAAAAATAAATAAAGCATGCAAGTTAGTCGAATATATTTGAGTTTTGATAAAATTTTCCCGGCCAGCCGAATATTAGCAACGATTTTAACACATTTAACCTCTCACTGCCGCATCACACAGGGTACGTTTGATTGGCCAGCATGGATTACCTTTATAAAAAAGTAAGCATGAGGTATTTGATATTCTGTATGTTATTGCTCGTTGCGTGTGTAGGTAATGCCCAGCCTGTTTACGATGCCTCAATAAAACCTGCTGCTGCCGCACCGGCAAAATACCTGCACCTTTTGCAGGGAAAACGCATCGGGCTGGTCATCAACCAAGCCTCTGTAGCTGATGGTAAAAACCTGCTGGATATTTTGCTGGAGCGAAAAATCAAGGTTCGGAAAATATTTGTACCAGAGCACGGTTTCAGGGGCAAGGAAGATGCTGGTGCCCATATCGACAACAGCACAGACAGTGCAACGGGGCTCCCGGTCATCTCGCTTTACGGCAAGCACAAACAACCCACTACGGATGACCTTAAGGACATAGATGTGCTGGTCTATGATCTGCAGGACGTAGGCGTCAGGTTCTACACATACATTTCAACATTGGAATACTGTATGCTGGCATGTGCAGAAAATCACAGGCAGTTTATTGTGTTGGACCGCCCTAACCCGAATGGCTTTTATGTTGACGGGCCTGTACTTGCCAGGGAAAACAAATCGTTTGTGGGTATGCAGTGTATTCCTGTTGTTTATGGTATGACAGCCGGAGAATATGCAAAGATGCTCAGGGGCGAATTCCTGGCTGATAAGTTGAAAACACTGGACCTGCAGGTAGTAAAATGTGTGAACTACACCCATTCGAAAAAATATGAATTGCCGGTAGCACCAAGCCCAAACCTGCGCACAATGGCGGCGGTGTATGCGTATCCTTCACTTTGTTTGTTTGAGGGTACGCCCGTTAGTGTAGGCAGGGGCACATCACTTCCGTTTCAGCAATTTGGCTGTCCTGAATTTGAGGGAAAGTTTGCAGATACCTTTACACCCAGAAGCACTGAAGGTGCTAGAAACCCGCCTTTCGAAAATAAATTATGTTACGGCGAAGTTGTAGGCCATGATGCAAAGGAGGTGCTGGCTAAGGCCGGGTCCCGTTTCAGGCTCTCCTGGCTGATCAGCGCGCACAATGCTTATCCTGCAAAAGAGAAGTTCTTTACTCCCTTTTTTGTGAAGTTGTGTGGTACAACATCACTTCAACAGCAGATAACAGCTGGGCTGAATGAAGATGCCATCCGGCAGAGCTGGAAGGATGACCTGAAAGCTTTTAAAAAGGTGCGCAAAAAGTACCTGTTGTACGAAGACTTCGAATAGCAAAACACACGCACGGTCTGCGGAAATGCGTTAGATTATTAACCGCTGATTGAAACGGCAATATTCCCAACAATTTTATAGCTGTCTGTAATGCATTGATGGGCGCGGGTTTCGGGCGAATGGCTCCGTGGCCTTGATTTTTTTTGATTACTTTAGCCTTTAATTGCAATAATTGACTTAATTTAGTATTTCAAAATTTAAACCAGTAAAATACATAAATATGAAAAAACTAATCATTACGTGTGCGTTGGTTACATTGGGCTCAATGGTATCAGTTGCGCAGAGTGCAGCCAAGCGTCATAGTGCTCCAGGTTCTAACGCAACATCAGGCCAGGTTCAGAGTGTTGCAGGTACATCAGGTGCAGAAAAACGTGCAAAGCAAATGCAGAACGATTTGAAATTGGATGCAACACAATACAAAGGAGTGTTTGATGCGCTGGTTGAATATGATAAGCAGGAAAAAGTAGCAAAAGCTAATGGCCCCATTGGCGAGGGAACCGCTATGCAGCTCAAGATGATGCTGGATCAGAAATTTAAAGAAGCAATGTCTCCGGCTCAATATACAAAGTATGAGAAGATGAAAGACGCTTCAAAGAACAAAGCACAATAGAGTGAATCAAAAATGTTTGCGCCCCGGAATTTCGGGGCGTTTTTATTTTGTCAATCCTATTATGAAGGTTTGCGGTTTTTATTGGCGAGCAGGCTACCTATCCAGAACACGCAACCAGTAAACAATAGTATACCTACAGGCGGTATCACAGACTCGTAATTCCCGTTGCGCAAAATCACCTGATTCACTGCTTCCAGCGACCAATGCAGCGGTGATACAACAGCCATCATCTGCATAGTATGTGGCAATATATCCAGCGGTACCCATATACCACCCAGTGCCGAAAGGATCACAATAGAAACCGAACCGAAGGGGAGCGCCTGATTCATTGTTTTGAAAACAGTGCCTGTAAAAAAACCAAACGATGTGGCGGCGAAGCCTATAAACAACGAAACCGGAAACAGCAGCCAGGAGTGGATGCCGGGGTACAGCGGTGGTAGGCCAAACAATGGTATGGCCCAGAAGCCAATACACAGCATCAGCATAAACTGCATAGAGCAGATAAACGTATAAAACAGAATCTTACCAATGGTTACAAATTGGTGTGCATTGGGTATCAGTGCCACTCTCAGTTCACTGCCGTCTTCACGTTCTTTAATGAGGTGGCCTGCTATGGGTATGATGATAAAAAACATCCCGAAAATGGCCCAGGCAGGTACATTATGTTGTACAGAATTTAGGTTTTGTGAGAACTTTGCTTTGTCATTGAGGGGTTCTTCCTTAACCCCTATGCCTTTCATTACCTGCATCAGCTTTTCCTGGCCGGTGGTATCGGGCACTGCATCAGGGTCTTTACCAAGTGCTGACAGCCGCTTCATCAGTATATCAGAGCAGGAGTAGGTAATGTATTTATCTAACGCTGAGTTGATTGCATTTCTGAAGGTGGGTTTGGATACCGGGTCAAAATAAATGTGTACACTAATCTGGCCACGGGCTTCTCTTGTGGGTAGATGGGCATTCATGTTGGCCTTCTTCGAAATGTCATTGACAACAAAGTTTGCTGAGTTTACAATCTCAGCGGTAACACCCGCCGGTATCACAATCCCTATCTTGTACTTGCCGCTGTTTAAGAGCTCTTTCAGCTGCGCTTCCGAAACCGGTTTGCCATCCATGCTGTCGATGATATTGAACGATTTGCTTTTTTTGAGTCCGGCTGTGATCTGGTGCGCCGCACTGCCGTTATCATTGTCAGCCAGCAAGAGGTCAAAACGTAGCTCCTGATAATCTTTAAATGGTGCATCCTGTATCAGCGCCATCACAATAATGAGTGCCGCAGGCATCACCAGCAGTAACAGCAGGCCGGAAATGTCGCGCCGCATAAGCTGCCACTCCTTTAAAATTGTTGCTGTTATTTTGTTCATTTTGCCGGTTGTTTTTTGCTTAGTCTCTTAGTGATCGTCCGGTGAAGTGCAGAAACACATCTTCCAGCCGCGAGCAGTGTGCTGTATCTCTGATCAGGCTTGCCGGCTCACCTGATGTGATGAATTTTCCATTGTCTATGATAATCACTTTATCGCATATTTGTTCCGCCTCGTCCATCAGGTGCGATGTGTACAGGATTGTTTTGCCCTGGCTGCGGTAGTCTTTAATAAAATCAATGATCAGTGCGCGCGACTGCACATCTACGCCCGCAGTGGGTTCGTCCAGTAGCAGCAGTTCCGGTTCATGCAGCAGAGATGCAATGATGTTTGCCCTGCGCTTCATACCGCCACTGAATGCATTGATACGCTTGCCTGCGTGTTTATCCAGCCCCAGTCGTTCCAGCAGTAGTTGTGTGCGGGTGTTAATAGTATGCTCGGGCAGGCCATAAAGCCGCCCCACATACCTGAAATTCTCCATCGCTGTCAGGTTCCCAAACAGTGCAATCTGCTGCGGCACCATACCCATTAACGAACCTATTGCTACTCGCTCACTGTTACAGTCCTGGCCAGCAATAAGCGCCTGGCCGGCATCTGGTTTAACCATGCCGCATAGAATGTTGAAGCAGGTTGTTTTGCCTGCGCCATTGGGGCCTAATAACCCAACTATCAGGTTTTGCTCCACCTTGCATGAAAAACCATCCAGTGCCGGGGCGGTGGCACCGGCATAGTGTTTACGGAGGTCATTTATCTCAATTGTATACGCCATTGCTGATGCGGTCTTTGCCAGATGGCAAACGCGAAACGCAGAATTTTCGTTGAGTATAACTTTTTATTGCGCAGCTTACTGCGGCATTGTTGCCAGGTTATCTGCGGAAACTCATATCACTGATCAGTTGTTCCGGCAGCACAGGCAGCAGGTTCCTGGGCAGCAGAAAAGAAGTCAATTCAGAAAGCTCTTTAAAAACATAGTGGCTGTCTGCAGCTCCGCGCAGGTATTCGGCGCCGCTGCTGCCTCCCGTCCCTACTCGCTTGCCTATAGTGCGCTGCACCAGGTGTATGTGCCTGTGCCGCCACATGGAAAGCATCTGGTCTAATTCGAGCAATGTATTCAGCAGGTCGTAAGGCAGTTGCAGCAGCGGCAGGTCGCGGTATAGCATAATGAACAAAGCATTTCTGCCGGCATCGGCCGAAAATGAGCGGCCCTCAGGATACTCGCTGCTGTTGATGAATAATGAATCGAATACGGCCAGGTTTTTTTGTTCCAGCTCTGATAGGCTCGCAGCATATGCATCCCTGTATATGTTCCAGAAAGATTTTCCTCCGTTGTTATCCCAGTATGAATCGTTCCTGGTGTAAGGCATTCGTTCCAGCCACTGGTTTATCAGTACCAGCAATGATTGCTCCTGTTCAGCCTTTTTTACCAGGGCTATATCAGCCTCGTTGAGCTGAGACAGGTAATAGGCTTTGCCATGCCGCTGTTCGTACCTTAGCCCAAGAGTGGCTTCAATTATTTTAAACTGTATACTCTGAAAACCCGATGCTGGCCGCAGCAGGTCGCGGAAGTCAAGGAAATCAAGTGGGGTCATGGTTTCAAGTATGCCCATTTGCTGCACTGCAACTTCAAGTATAGTACCTATACGTTTCAGGCGGTGTACGCTGTTGTAGATATCGGGGGTATTATCGTGAATATTTGGTTTTTTAAACACCTCTCTCACAATCGAAAGCTCATGAATAATCTGCTTGAACCATAGTTCGTATGATTGGTGTATGATGATGAACAACATTTCGTCATCGGCTCTTATTCCTTCTTTCTCGCTTTCAGGCTGCTGTGCATCCAGTAATTTATTCAGTTGGAGATACTCGCCGTAATACACGGGCTTGCGTTGTTTGGTTTCCATGGGGTTAAATTACAAAATGTTGCCCGTGGCAGGAAATTTAATCATAGATAAATAAATTACTAACCTCCAGAGCTAGGTTTTATCGCCGTCTGGCCCTGACGGTGGCTCAAGTGATTTGTGTTTTTTTTTGGAATTTGGCCGTTCAAATTTGAGATTTGCAATATGGGATACAAGGATGTGCCGCAGGGGAGTATGCTTGACTACATTAAAACACACTTTCTCGGCAGGGTAGTAACAGATTCAAGATCAGAGGCCGGCAACTGGCTGGGATTCACTTTAGAGCATATAGATAAGGGGCATGCTGTGCTCACCATGCCGGTGCGCAAAGAAATGACCAATCCGTATGGGAATATACACGGCGGTATGATGAGCCTGGTTATTGACGAGGCTATAGGCTGGGCCGTAGTGAGCTTGGATGCTGCACAACATTATACTTCTATGACCCTGAATCTGGATTTTCTCTACGCCATAAAGGAGGGCGAAACACTAAAAGCAGAATCAAAAGTGCTGCGAGAAGGCAAGAAGATCATTAATGTGGAATGCCATGTATATGACCTGAACGGGCGTATACTGGCCAGAGCCAACAGCAATCTGATAGCTACTCATATGGAATTTAATTAGCACGCAAAAAAGGATAATCGGGCGGGCATTCAGATATTAGCCTATTAATATTACTTTTGCTCCACTAATATGCTTAACGGTAAGAGAATAGCTGTTGTACTCCCTGCTTATAATGCAGCCCGTACACTCGAAAAAACCTATAAGGAGATCCCATTTGATATTGTGGACGATGTAGTGCTGGTAGATGATAACAGCAGAGACGATACTGTGGCCGTGGGCCAGCGGCTGGGTATTAAGCACATTATTAAGCACGAGGTTAACAAGGGCTATGGCGGCAACCAGAAAAGCTGCTATAAGAAAGCACTCGATATTGGCGCAGACATTGTAATCATGCTGCACCCCGACTACCAGTACACCCCATTACTCATACATGCAGTAGCATCAATAATAGCTATGGATGTGTATCCTGTAGTGCTGGCTTCGCGTATTCTGGGCAACGGCGCACTGCGCGGAGGTATGCCACTGTATAAATACATTTTTAACCGCTTCCTCACCTTGTTTGAGAATGTGATGCTTTGGCAGAAACTAAGCGAATACCACACAGGCTACAGGGCTTTCAGTGCCGATGTCATCCGCTCAATAGATTTTACACACAACAGCGATGATTTTGTTTTTGACAACGAAATGATATCGCAGATATTTATGAACGGCTTTGAGATTGCAGAGGTTACCTGCCCTACCAAGTATTTTGAGGAGGCATCCAGCATCAACTTCAGCCGCAGTATGAAGTATGGTCGTGGCGTATTGCGAGTATCGCTTACCCACAGGCTTCATAAATGGGGATTGATCAAAAGTAAGTTATACGGCAAGCCTGCTTAAAAACGGGGGTATGTATGATTTTTCACTAAGGTATTATGCCAATTACACTTCAACCGGCGCGCATAAGCCTGAAAGGTAGTAATATTAAAACCCGATGTTGAAGCCCCTCCAATTTCTATTAGCGCCCCAATTCCCAATTCCAAATCAGTAGCCTGAATTATTTTAAAAACTGCCTCAGGGTAATGCCATCAAAAAAAATTATTTTTGTAAAAAACAACCAATGAATATAAGACTACTTTATCTCTCTCTTGCAGCCGCTTTTCTTATAAATGTCAGTGGCGCAAGAGCACAATATATCAGCACCATTGCAGGCCAGGGATTCATTACCGGCTATACCGGCGATAATGGCCCAGCTACCGATGCCACAATGTATTCACCCACTGATATTGCATTTGATAAAGCAGGCAATCTGTACATCACAGACTTTATTAATAACGTCATCCGCAAGGTCGATACTTTTGGCAACATTAGTACCGTGGCCGGCACCGGAATGGGCGCTGGCTCGGCAGGTGTTGGTTCGTATTCCGGAGACCTGGGCCCGGCCACTGCAGCCAATCTTAATGGTCCCTTTGCGCTGGCCCTCGATACAAACGACAACATCATATTTGCCGATGGATACAATCACGTGGTCCGCAAGGTAACCCGCAGTACCGGAATCATTACCACAATTGCAGGTAAGTTATCAGCCGGATATTCTGGCGATGGTGGCCCCGCTACTGCCGCAGAGCTCAACAACCCTGTAGGAATAGCTATAGATAACGCTGGCAATATTTACATTGCCGATGACCATAATAATGTGATCCGCAAGGTGACACCATCCGGAATTATCTCTACCATTGCCGGCAACACTACAGCAGGTTTTTCAGGAGATGGTGGCCCTGCCACTGCAGCATCTATGGATCTGCCAATAGGTATTGCTTTTGATGCACAGCAGAATCTGTTCATTGCTGATGTGCGCAATAATAAGATCCGCAAGGTGGATATGACTTCCGGCATTATTTCCACTGTTGGCGGCAGAGATTCAGCAGGCTATTCGGGCGACGGCGGCTTAGTGTCTGCGGCCAAACTGGACTCACCTCAGCGCATCAATTTCGATGACTCCAATTATATGTACATCTCCGACTTCATGAATAATGTGGTAAGAAAAGTACACCCTGAGTCTGGTATTATTACTACTGTAGCTGGCAATGGGGTAGGGGCTGGTACCAGTCCGGCTTCGGGTAGTTACTCCGGCGACGGCGGACCCGCTACAAGTGCAGGAATGTACTTTCCTCACGGCGTTGCTTTCGATAAGCACCACAACATGTATATCTGCGATCGTGGAAATGATGTCATTCGTAAAGTAAACGCCCCGCTTCCGGTTGATCATACTGCAGTGCACAATGTGGGCACCTCAGCAAGTGGAATATTAAGCGTGTATCCAAACCCGGTTAATGCAGGTGTGGTAACAGTCATGCTCAGCACAAAGGCAGCAGAGCCTGTGCAGATTACAGTCACAAATGTACTCGGCGAAAAAGTGAGCGCCATGAGCGGAACATCAAATACATCAGCTACATGGGCACTGCATCAGCCACCGGGAGTTTACGTCATATCTGTTACTGCTGAATCCGGCAGATGGATGACTAAAGTGATTGTTGAGTAAACCTGACCAGGCTTAGAAAAGACATTGCCAGATCATCAATTCAGTCCGGATGTGCACAACCGTTTTTTTTGGTCATGAGTTACAACAGATAGTGGGTATACGCCGCGGGACGCATTGATAAGGCATTTATGATTGCGGAAAATTCTGTTTGCTCATCAAAGCGGGCTTCCTGTGCGCATTTGAGGGAATAGCATGTGTAAACGAAAGTAGTGTTTAAGGCCAATTGGACTTTAAAATAAGGCATCGATTAATTGTATGATTCCTTTAGGAGTTCAGGCTTTGTAGTCTTTATTGTTGATTGTGGTGAGCACCCCATCGGGTTGCAACTATCAAGTACGAGCCTGTTTTCACTGTCTAACCGGTATAAGTCTGAGGCAAAAGCCAATGTTGGTATTTAACGCGCCATGAATCGAAAATCTGATATCGCCCTTGATGCGGTTATTGAAGCAATAAATACCCAAAAAAAATTAACTTTACCTGTAGTAACACTCCTCAAAAGCTATGAAAGGGAAGAAAATACTGACTGATCCGGGATTTTGGGTGCTGATTGGCATCAACATCTATCTGGTCTTTCATTATTACAACAACCCTGCAATTTTTACAACCCTGATATGGCTGTACTGGTCACAAAGTGTTTTGATGGGGCTATTTAATGTCGTAGATATTCTTACAGTTCGCACAGTACAGACCGAGCCGGAAAAACCTAATGATCAGCCTATGTCATCTATATTTAAGTACCGTGCTGGCGGTGCATCGTTCTTTGCAATGCACTATGGATTTTTTTACCTCGTGTACCTCATATTTATTGCAAATATGAAGCGCTCCGGGCCGTTTCAATGGGAGTTTTTCAAGTACTTTATAATGGCGTTTTTTGCGGGGCAGGTAATCAATTTTGTACAGCATAAAATACAGCAAAGGCACAGGGCGTCAAATATCGGTACCATGTTTTTCATACCCTATCTGCGCATTGTTCCCATGCACCTGACCATACTGGTGCCGGCATTTTTTCAAATTTCAAATCTGGGCATTTTCCTGATACTGAAATCGGTTGCAGATGTGCTGATGTACATAATCACCAAGCCTGCAGCGGCTTCCCGCGAGTCGAACGAGGCAACACTGGCTGCCCAGCAGACCATGAATATGTAATCAGAGCAGAACTACACAAATTTTCTTACCTCATCAATGAATTTATCAACATCGGCCTTGCTGTTGTATATATGAGTTGAAACACGTAGGCAGTTGAGGCCCATTTCAGGTACCATGCGTATGCGTATCTTTTTTTCGCCGCAAGCTTCAAAGAACTTTTTGTAGTCAACATCCTTTATCCTGAAGCCATTCACAGCACAGCGGGAACGCTCTTCGGTAGGGGTGAGCAGCTCTATCTTCTTCCCAAACTGAAGCAGCTGATCTTGAGTGTATTTTCCCAGGCTTTTGATGCGGTTGTGAATATTTTTCTGCCCTATGGTTTCAATAAAATCAATGGCTGCGCTCACGCCTGCATACAGGCCGTTGGCCTGTGTGCCACCAAAATATCGGTGTGCGCTCGGTGCATACCCGCCCACCATTACAGGCGTTTTGGCAAGGTCCCAGTGTCCGTCATCAGTGCCGCCACCAGAGTAGTATGTCTGCAGTGTGTCCTGAAATCCTTTGCGCACATATAAAAAGCCAGTGCCTTTAGGGCCCAGCATCCATTTGTGGCTGCAGCTGGCATAGGTGTCGCATCCTATATCATGTAGGTCAAGCGGCATCATACCAGCACCATGCGCGCCGTCTATCAGCGAGTATAAACCCTTGTCTCTGGCCAGTGCGCAGATTTCTTTTACCGGCAATACCTGGCCCTGTGTGCAGGGTATATGCGGTGTGGCAATAACCCGTGTATTTTTATTGATCAGTGCATTTATGCGTTCCAGTGTTTCATCGGCGGTTGCGCCCGGTGTATATTTCCGGATAACAATTCCGGTTATTTTTTGGCGGTTCATCCAGGGCGCCGCATTGCCTACATGTTCATGTGTTGTGAGTATTACTTCATCATTGCGCTTCAGCGGCACACCCCAGCAGCCAATGTTGATTCCTTCTGTAACATTGTGAGTCAGTGCTATTTCATCGCTGTTAGCACCTACGAATTTTGCAATTTTTGCTGGCACAGCATCGTAGCTGCCATAGTTGCCCATCATATCGGCATCCATCTGTGATGTGCGCATGGCGTCTATTACAGGGTAGGGCGATGGGCCGAATGTGCCATTATTTAGGTATGTCAGGTCTTTTGAAAGCGGGAACAGCTGCCTTACATTGCTCCAGTAGGCTTCATCGTCTTCTGACACGTTTTTGCCGCCGTTTTTAAGTCCTTCGGCTGCCGCAAGCCTTTCAACTTCAGTAAATGTGAGTGCCGCCAGTGCAGTTGCAGACTTAATAAAATTCCTCCTGTCAAATTTCATCTGGTATATTTTTTTGAGTTGTATAAATATACAACCAAAACGATACCCTGTATGATGAAATTAAAAAAAAGTATTTTTTGAATTATTGATTAAGTTCCTACGTGATACTTTTGAATATGGTGTATCTGAGCAGCATTTCCAGTGCAAGGCAAATTACAGCTATCAATGCAAGCGGGAAGAACAATTCTGCATAGTGCTTGTAGGATGTGATGTCCACTTTTGTTTTCTCCAGCTTGTCTATTTCCTTGTACACATCATCCAGTGCCTTGTTGCCTGTGGCACGGTAGTAGCGTCCATTGGTTTCTGCGGCTATTTTCCGCAGCAAAGGTTCATCAATTTCTACCGGCTGCATCTGTTTCTGAATGCCGAGTGGGGTACGCACAGGAACCACGGCTTGGCCGTTTGTGCCTACACCTATTGTGTACACCTTAATTTTAAATGCTTTTGCAATTTCCAGCGCAGTCAGCGGGTCAATAAGGCCGGTATTGTTTACCCCGTCTGTCATGAGAATGATCACCTTGCTTTTGGCAACAGAATGCCTGAGCCTGTCTACGGCAGTAGCCAGACCCATCCCTATTGACGTACCATCAGTTATCATGCCGTTCTTTATCTGCGAAATCTGCTCTTTTAGCACATTGTGATCAATGGTAATGGGGCACATTGTAAAGCTCTCTCCTGAAAATATCACGAGGCCTATTCGGTCTCCGGGGCGTTGATCAACAAATTTCAGCGCTACAGATTTTGCCGCTTCAATACGGTTGGGTTTAAAATCTTCAGCAATCATACTGCCCGACACGTCCATTGCAACAACAATGTCTATGCCTTCGCTGTCTATGTTTTCAGTAGTGTTTGAAGATTGAGGCCTGGCCAGTGCTACAGACAATGCCATAACTGCAATGATGCGCAGAGCAAACAGTACAGGCCTGTAACGGGCCTTGCCTCCCGCTATGGCAGCATCGATACCCGCCACTGAGGTAAGGCGAAATGCGGGGGTACCTTTATTCCTGCTGCGTTTTTGCCACCAGATCATTAACGGTATCAACAACAGTAACGCCAGAAAAACCGGTTGTGCAAAAGTTAAGTGTTTCCAGTCAAGGAATAATTTCATATGCTATGCTGTTGGGTTTGAAGTTCCGGATACGGGGTCAACATTAGTGGCATTAATAATTACCGGCCTTGATGTACTGATAAACTCTTTCGCCTTATCCATTGCATCAATATGCTCCTGAGGCAATGGCTGAAATTTTGCAAACTTCGCCAGGTCGCCTGTCTGCAGAATCTGGAAAAGAATGTCGTAATGCGGTTGCATATCTTTTACCAGCTGTGCCTTGGCAAGAATCTCTTCAGTAGTAAGTTCAAGAGCCTGTGTATTGAAACGCTGCTCAATGTATGTTCTTACAATATCTGTGAGTTCTACGTAGTAATCTTTAACCTGGTTTTTCTGCCACAGCTGCCTGCCTTCAAGAGCGGTCAGCAGTCTCAGTGTGTAATCCTGCAGAGATTCCTGAGGCCCTTTGGGTGCAGGCTTGGTGTCCTTCTTTTTTCTAAGGTAATACCACACTGCAAAAATGACCAGCGCCAACACTACAATCCCACCCAGGATAAACCATATATAGTCTTTCCAGCTGCTGTTTACATAAATGATGCCCTTTATGCCTTTAAACCCCTTCGTAGTATCTACAGCTACAGTCTGCACCAGCAGCTGAAAGGAATCTGATTGTACCGTAAATGCCTGGCCGGAACCAGGAATCACGGAGAAAACAAAAGAGGGTACTTTAAACAATCCTGAGTCAAAGCCCGTAATGAGTAGGCGCTGACGGTAAGTGACTACACCGCCATTCTTTATGGTATCTATTTTTCCCTTTTCTACTACTTCCAGATTACTAAAAGTATCAGGTATGGTAGCCCACTGTAGTGTGCCAAGTGAGGGGTTGTTTTGCACTTCCAGAAACAACCTTGCCTGATCGCCTATCATTATCTGTCTGGCGTCCAGGCGAGCAGTGGCAACGGTAGAGTTTTGGGCCAGTGAAAGGAATGGGAGCAACACAAACATCACCCCCGGGATGGCTTTCCCGCACTTACCAATGATGTTGAATAGGTTGATAAAGAACATTTTTTTCAGTTTTACTCAGCAGCTCCTTTTTTTGTTTTTGTTTATTTTGTAATCGCTTTCCTTTGTAGGCGGTATTTTTTACCGGCCTCTAAAATAAGTCTGCAACACTTTTACATAGTCTTCATCAGTACGCACGTGCAACAGAGATGCACCACTTTTTCTAAACGACTGCGTGCAGTAGTTATACTTGTCTTTATAAGCAGCTTCGTATTGTTTTCTGATCGTTTTATTATCGGTATCCAGCCATATATGCTGGCCGGTTTCAGAATCCACTACCTGCACCAAACCTGCCGATGGCAGCTCTTTGTCGTATTTGTCATACACATGAATACCAACGAGGTCATGCTTACGGGCGGCCAGCTGCAATGCCTGGTTGAAGGGCTGGCTCACGAAGTCGCTGATCAGGAAAGTGATACTTTTCTTTTTAAGCACATTGTTTAGAAACTCAAGAGCTATACGCACGTCGGTGGCGCCCGTGTGCTGCGGTTCAAGAGCTATCAGCTCGCGGATAATGCGCAGGATATGGCTCTTGCCTTTTTGGGGCGGCACATATTTTTCCACTTTATCGCTGAAGAAAATAACGCCTACTTTGTCGTTATTGGTGGTGGCGGAAAATGATAGTACTGCACCTAATTCTGTGATCAGATCGCGCTTCAGTTGTTTCTGCGTACCAAACAATGAACTGCCGCTTATGTCTATAAGCAGCATCACGATAAGTTCCCTTTCTTCTTCAAATACCTTTACAAAAGGATGGGAAAAGCGGGCGGTTACGTTCCAGTCGATGAACTTAACGTCATCCCCCGGAGTGTATTCCCTAACCTCACTGAACGACATACCTCTTCCCTTGAAAGTAGAATGATACTCTCCGGCGAAAATATGATTGCTCAGCCCTTTCGTCTTGATCTCTATTCTGCGAACCTTTTTAAGTATCTCAGCGGTAGTCATCGTTTAAGGAGATAGTCGATAGTTGTTACTCGTTAGTAAAAAGCAGATAGTCTGTCCGTTTCATTAAAAATTTCAAATTCGCAAATTATCTACTGTTATCGCAAAAATAGACTTTCGGATGGGTAATAAGCAAGAACTGAAAACTTAAAATTTTCTAAAAAGCATATAGGTTTTATCCGTGAAAACGACGTTCTATATGAAGGCATGGTTTATTTTGGTTATGTTACCGGTAATGGGCTCAATCCAGCCTAATAACTTGGATCATATCTGGTGATTTCGGTCGTTGGGGCAGGCGCGATACTAAATTGCAATAAAGAACTCTGAAATACTTAACCGTTACGGATTTTGCCAAATATTTGCTAAACAGGCAGGCTTGCTGACATAAGTTCGTTTATTTTACGAGATGAAATTTTCTAATCTGCTGTATACCGCAATTTTATTATTGGTTAGTAGTCCTGCATATACTCAGGTGGAACAGTGGGATACCTATATAACCAGGTTTGATGGTAAGCCCGGATCGGTACTGGTAGATATGGGTTTGTATCAATCGGCTCCTGATAAAAAGTATCCCAATGTGGTGATTACCGGGCCGCAGGCCAACAAATGCGGAGATCAGGGTATGTCTGATGCCGAGGAAATAGAGGAGTTAGAGAATATGCTGAGTGCTTCGGGCAATTTTATCACAGGGGTTACTCCCCGTATACTTGCCGGTACCTTTACCAACAACTGCAAGCGGCTGAATTACTACTATGTAAAAGATACTGTGGGTATACGCAATGCACTGGCGCGGATGTATGCACGAAGCTATAAAAACTACAACTATTTTATCACCATCAAACATGATCCCGAGTGGCTCACGTACCGGACTTTTTTATACCCCGATGAGGCTACACAAAACTGGATGGCGAATAGTAAACTGGTAAAAAAGCTGATAGAGGAGGGAGATAGTCTGAAAAAGCCACGAAATGTTTATTTCGATTTTTACTTCAGTTCAGATGCGGAGCGCAGTAGCTTTGCAGCCAGTGAGCTTGTAAAAGGATACCAGCAAGTACAGCTGACAGAGTCAAAAAAACAGAGGGCTTATGGAATAGTATTGTCGAAACAAACGCCGGTTACAATGGATGATATTAACCGGATAACTGCCGAGCTGAAAGTAGACACGAAAAAATTTAGTGGCACGTATGCAGGCTGGCGCAGCATGCGTGAAAAGGAGGCGAAGAAATAACAGGTGAGGTAGCCAAAGCACTGCGATATTTTAATTACAATTGAGCCACATCTGCCAGCCATAAAACAACAACCGGAAACGGCTTTCTTTCAGCGGTTTCCGGTTGTTTGCTTAATCAGAATTTGGGAATCCTTTTATCTGCTGTAGTTGGGTGCTTCTTTTGTTATCACTACATCATGCGGATGGCTTTCGGCCATGCTGGCGGGGGTGATACGTACAAATTGAGATTCGTTCTGAAGAGTGGTTATGTCCTTTGCGCCGCAGTAGCCCATGCCTGCACGAAGCCCGCCTACAAACTGCTGCACCACTTCGCTTAGCATGCCCTTGTAAGGTACGCGGCCAACAATGCCCTCGGGTACCAGCTTTTTTATGTCGGCTTCCATATCCTGAAAGTACCTGTCTTTCGAGCCTTCCTGCATTGCTTCAACAGAACCCATGCCACGGTATGATTTAAACTTGCGGCCTTCGTAGATGATAGTCTCGCCGGGGCTTTCTTCTGTACCGGCAAAAATTGACCCGGCCATAACGCACGATGCACCGGCGGCAAGAGCTTTAACCATATCGCCTGTATATCTGATACCACCGTCGGCAATTACAGGAATGCCTGATTTTTTCAGTGCCTGGGAAGCTTCTATAATAGCCGTCAGTTGTGGCGCTCCGGCACCTGTTACAACACGCGTAGTGCAGATAGACCCCGGGCCTACTCCTACTTTAACTGCATCTGCGCCGGCCGCTGCAAGCGCCTTTGCACCAGCGGCGGTAGCTACATTGCCTGCAATTATCGGGATTGTTTTGAATGCTTTTTTTACTTTCTTAACAGCATCTATTACACCTTTTGAATGGCCATGAGCACTGTCAAGCGTTATTACATCTACGCCGGCATTCTTTAATGCCTCCACGCGATCCAGAATATCGGCAGTTATACCTATTGCAGCTCCTGCAACCAGCCTGCCCATGCTGTCTTTGCATGCATCAGGGTGGCTCTTGAGTTGTATCGTGTCACGGAAAGTAATCAGTCCGATCAGTTTTCCTTTTTTATCAACAATAGGCAGTTTTTCAATTTTATATTGCTCCAGTATGCGCTCAGCTTTCTGCATATCTGTGCCGGCTGCAGCAGTTACCAGGCGGTCTTTCGTCATCACTTCGCCTACCTTTTTCTTCATCTGCTTTTCGAAGCGCAGGTCGCGGTTGGTGAGCATGCCCACCAGCAGGTAGTTATCATCAACTATAGGGATGCCGCCTATCTTGTTTTCCTTCATAATCTTCAGCGCGTCGCCAACTGTTGCATCAGGCTTCAAAGTGATGGGGTCGAGTATGAGGCCGTTTTCTGAGCGTTTTACCTTACGAACCTGTTCTGCCTGCCGCTCAATGCTCATGTTTTTATGAAGAATGCCAATACCGCCAACACGCGACAAGGCTATGCCCAAAGGTGCTTCGGTCACCGTATCCATGGCGGCTGATACCATGGGTATATTGATTTTAATGTCTTTAGTGAGGTTGGTTACTATGCTTACTTCGCGGGGGAGCACATCCGAGTAAGCGGGCATCAGGAGTACATCATCAAAAGTGAGCCCTTCGCCGTAAAATTTGGATTTTATTGCCATGTGCAAAGATATGGAGAGTATCGTAATTCAACAAATTTGGATAAATATTCATGTTTTTACGAACGCCAAATGGATAGTTACAGCTGCACACTGCTGTAAATTTCAATACATTGCAGCCGATATGTGGTATTACGTTCTGGTTTTCATTTCGTCATTTCTGGTTGATTCTGTACCGTTCATTGGGCCTCCTGCATGGACGGTTATGGTGTTCTTTCAGATGCGGTTTGGGCTGGACATATGGTGGGTGCTGGTGGTAGGCGTATTGGGTTCTGCGCTGGGAAGGTGGCTGTACAGCTGGTACATACCTTATTTGTCGGCAAAGGTAGTGAAGCAGGAAAAGAATGAAGATATTCAATTCATAGGGAAAAAGCTGGAAGGTAAAACCTGGGGCATGCAATTATTTGTGCTGTTATATACTTTAATGCCCCTTCCCTCGACTCCATTGTTTACGGCCGCCGGCATGGCAAATATCAGGACTATCCGAATCATTCCTGCATTTCTGATCGGGAAATTTGTGAGCGATATGGCCATGGTGCTTGCCGGTGATTATGCGGCGAGAAATGCTGCTGAAATGGCGGAGGGCTTTTTGACATGGAAAACAGTTTCGGGAACTGCGCTTGGCATAGTACTGGTGTTTGTATTTTTGTTTATTGACTGGCGCAGCCTGATACAGGATAGGAAGTTCAGATTAAGTTTCAATATCTGGAAGTAGCAGAACAATTCTATAGCGGCTCTCAGCCGTTTTAGTTCATCGTTGTTACTCAAAAAAAACCGCCTCAACAGATTTGACGCGGCTTTGTTAAGTTCACTGATGTATCAGTCTTTCACAGACTTTAGGTGATACACCTTTTCGCCAACAGTAACTTCGATATTATACGCACCTGCCGCCAGTTTTCCAGCTTCTATTTTTTCGTTGTTTTCAGAAGCCAAAACTTTACGCCCTGCAAGATCATATACCTTCACAGAGTATTGCGCCGGCGGCGTATTGCTGAAAACTATTTTCCAGTTGTCTTTGGAAGGATTTGGTACCACCTCAACGCTCAATGCAGCGGCGTCGTTAAGTTGTTTAACTGAGTTGGGCATTGGTGCTTTAACCGGCACTTCCCAAACACCCCGGCCATACGTTGCTGCCCTGATCTTATAATTTCCGTAGTTCAGCTCTAAATCATTAATAATAACGTTGGGCAGCCCGGTTCCATACCGTGTCCAGCCTGTTTGGGATGAGTCGGTATAAAAAACGCCCATGTCTGTACCTACAAACATTGCGCCGCTGGTTGTTGTGTCAATCACCAGCGTATTGGCAGGCAGGTTAGGCAGGTCGCTACTGATGTTTGCCCAGGTAGTACCGCCGGTAGAACTGTAAAACAATTTGTAGCCCGGAAGATATCCAGACGTTGTAACATACACTTTCATTGCATCACGGGGGTCAACTGCAATGTCGGTGATAGCAACAAAATTAGTTGGCAGGTCTCCAAGGATGTTTGTCCAGGTGGCACCGCCATCTGTAGAACGGATAATGGAAACCAGGTCAGATGCGTAAATGACATTGGTATTGGATCTGCCTACCGCAATATTGGTAGCCCCTCCGGAGAAAGGGGAAAATGTAGTAAGCTGAGAAAAACTGGCACCCTGGTCGCGCGAAACATAAATATTCTTGTATCCGAAATAGATGACCTGGTCATTGAACGGATCAAATGTTACAGGGGAAGTCCAGGCACCGGTTTCAGAAGTAACCGATATAGGGCTGAAATTGGCTCCCTGATCCAGCGACATACTAAATTTGCCGTTTTGAGAGGAGGCAATCTGAACTTGGTCATTAAATGGATGTATAGCGACGGCTTCACCGTCTCCACCGGTTTTTTCCAGCCAGGTAGCCCCGTTGTTGTGAAAGCACCCATTGTCCTGTAGGCCACACAAAATAATCCCGGGAGATTGTTGTGACGAGCTCAATCTGTAAATCTGTGATATTGTCAATCCATTGGAAATGTTTTTCCAGGTTGCCCCGCCATTTCGTGTTACGCTTATCCCTCCGTCGTTGCCAGTATAAATCGTTGAGGTATGTAACGGGTTGATTGCAACAGCGTGATTGTCTACATGGACATTTCTGGAGGGATTTAACCTAACCCAAGCAACGCCACCATTGTCTGATACTGCCATAATCATACCAAAAGCAAGAATATAGTTCGAATCTGTGGGCGAAATTGCCAGTACCCTATCATAATAACCATAAAAACTAGCTGTATCCGGAGGATTAGTGTTTACGAAAGTGTAGCCGCCATTGTGAGACCATTTGAGTTGGTTGTTCGCATCGAGCAGCCAAATAGCACCAGGTGCTTTTGGTGAAACCCCGATAGTACACCTGTTACCCGTGGGGTTCATTCCGGCATGCAGCGTTTGCCATGTGGCACCTGCATTATATGAAACCCGCAGGTCAACAGTGTTGATTGCATAAACAGTATCGGGGCTTTGAGGCTTAAAAGCCATGCTGAAAACATGGTTGCCCGGGTCGGCATTTGTCCAGGTTGCGCCTGCGTCAGTACTGCGCATGATGCCATGCCTTGTAGCAGCAAGAATAATGTTAGTATTCCTCGGGTGGACAAGCAGTTTTTGAATGATGTCTTTGTCTGACTGCAGGTAACTTAACCCTGTTGTTTGCCAGGTTGTGCCGCCATCTGTGCTTTTCATACCCCCGGCAGAATAAAGGCCCCCCCAAAAAATACTGAAACCGCCTGTTTCGTAACCATATCCGTCGCCTGTGGCTGCATAAAGCGTATCGGGGTGTATGGGGTTGACAGCTATGTCCGCGATACTAAGGGATGGGAAATTATCAGAACTGGATGCCCAAGTGGTACCTCCATCGTGGCTGATGTGAACACCTCCACAGGCTGTTCCAATATACAAAGTGTTAGTATCAAGTGGCGAAATAACGATACAGTTGACCCGGCCTATGCCGTTGAAGTTCGAGGGTACATTTGAAGGCCCAAGTGAGGCCCAGGCCGGAGTGCCTGAAGTTGTTTTATGTCCTGCTGCTGTCTTAGCGGCAGCCATATTCATATAGTCTTTGGTAGCAGTGAGTAGTACATCCGGTTTTGGCAAGTTGCCTGAAGGGTAGCATCTGGGTTCCATAAGGTTAAACCACCTGTTGAACCTGGCCAGGTCGTTGTCGTCTTCATTGTCCTGGTCGTTTGGGTTGTGCAACTCATTATAAAGAAACTGCTGCTTAATGGAGTATATATTGTCGCTCTGCCGGGTAGCAACAGGCTGCTGGGCATATACTACCACACTGGTAAGGAATAAAGTAAACAGGATTGCACTAAAACGCATAGATGGAAATTTTGAAAGTAAAGTTATGGGAATTGTATGACATGGTTTTGCACGGCAGCAGCTGCCTTCAGGTAGGCCGGGTACGTGATTTCAGATTAATGCCGGTCGGATCATATAGTCGGTTGCCGTTTAGAGTTCGGGATTACTGAAATACTCGTTTTTGAGTACTCAACATGAGGCGCTGAGGAACTATGACGAACATCAGCCAAAAATACCGCAGATATGGTATTTACTTTTGTCGCATAAGTTGTTTCTTTGCAATAGAAAATGTAATTCACGGTTAATTAATTTGATCATTAAAGAAACAAAATCGATTTTTATGAGCAAACTATTGAAAATGATGGCCATTGCAGCGGTATTGCTGGTGGCATCGCTGCATGCCGAAAGTCAGACGCCCAAAACTTTAAAGCCGACAATAACATTGAAAATAGACCGATCTGGGGGAGCTAATGGAGCCAGTGTAGCCTGGCATCCGGTTCAAAAGAAGTATTATGCGGCACAGGCAGGTAATGAAACTTTTCCGATGGAAGTTTTTGACGAGAAGGGTAAAATGCTGAGTGACAACAATCTGGAAACGATGTTTGATGTTCGCGGATTCTGGTACAACCCAAAAACAAAAACATTGCAGGCCAATGGTTATGACACCTATGGATGGGCTGAATATAAACTGAACGGCAAGGGTATTCCAACATCAGTAACCAAATTAGATATTGAAGCAGGTAAGCCGGATCCGCAGAGTGTGGGTGCTTAAGACTCAAAGAACAATGTTGTATACTACCTCGATTTTAATTCATGTTCACTGGAGCGTCATGTGATGAAAGACGGGGTTTCTGACTCGTCAATCGCATTGCATCTGGGTGCAAAGTCAAAAGATGAAATTGAGGAACCGGTATCGGCAGACGTTAAGGGGAACTACAATGAAAATGCAATCATATACACTGGCATTGCTAAATCAGAGATCGGAGTGCTGAATTTCAGCGACAAGCAGATTGAGTTGTATAACCTGGCTACCGGGCTCAGAACACAAATTTT
>OMJB01000115.1 GCA_900299255.1 Sphingobacteriales bacterium | reverse complement strand
TTGTAAATCAGCTGGCGCCGGGCTTCTCAATAGATACAATGCCCACCTGCGGAGTGGTAGGAGCAAAATTGCAAACTGCAGAATGGAATAACTTTTCCATCAGTAAGCGGGAAATATTTTTATACGAATATCCAGGTAAACATGATAGCACCAAATAAAACAGTAGTACAGATAACAGGAATTTTAGAAAAGTTATTTGAAGAGCATTTTGAAAAAAAGCCCGATAGCATTGAAGCGCTGGCTGTATCAGGGTCAGACCGCCGGTATTACCGCATCAAGAGTGGCAAGACAATTGCTATAGGTACTTACAACACCAATATTGCAGAAAACAACACCTTTTTCTACTTTACAGAGTTGTTTCGCAAACATCAGGTGAATGTGCCTGAGGTATATAAAATCAGCAAAGACCGCCGCTCATACCTGCAGCAGGATCTCGGAAATGTCTCTCTGTTTGATATGGTGCTGAAGGAAGGGTATACTGAACCGGTGCGCAAATTATACCACAAAGCGCTGGCCCAGCTGGCCAGAGTACAGTGGGTAGCTGGCAGGGAAGCAGATTATAAACAGTGTTTTGCATCAAAGCAGTTTGATGAAAAAGCCATCATGTCTGACCTGCTCTATTTTAAATACTACTTTGCCGACCTGCAGGAGGTTTCGTATGACAGGTCTGGTTTAATAAGTGAGATGGAACTGCTGAGCAAGGAGCTAGGCCGTGTGCAGCCGCAAACATTGATGTACCGAGATTTTCAGAGCCGGAACATTATGGTCTACGAAGGAAAGATATATTTCATAGACTACCAGGGCTGTATGCAGGGGCCGCCACAATACGATATTGCATCGTTGCTGTGGCAGGCGCGGGCTCAGTTGCCAAGTGCCTGGAAAGAAGACCTGCTGAACGGATACATCAGCAGCCTGAATGAGCTGAACGTGCCAAGAATGGACGAAATCTATTTCAGGCGCGGCTATGTGCAGTTTGTGCTGGTACGCCTGCTACAGGTATTGGGTTCTTACGGCTTCAGAGGACTGCTGCAGCACAAAGCTCATTTTATTACCAGTATCGGTCCTGCGCTCAAAAACCTGGAGATGTTTCTTTCCGACCATCCTCAGACACCGGCATATCCCGAATTGAGATCCTTGCTCGAGAAACTGTCTACACCCGAAATGCAGGAACGCTATACCAATACAGCAGTAGATAAGCACCCGAAGCTTACAGTGCAGGTGAGCAGCTTTTCGTACAAAGTGGGTATGCCCAAGCCCGCCGGTAGCCACGGCGGCGGATTTGTGTTTGATTGCAGGGGAATACTCAATCCGGGCAGGTATGCTGCCTACAAGCACCTTACCGGTAACGATGATATGGTGCGCCAGTTTCTGGAGCGTGAGTCGCGCATGCCTGATTTTATGAACTATGTATATTCTCTGGTATCTATAAATGTGGAAGATTATCTGGCAAGGGGCTTTGAGCAGCTCAGCGTTGCGTTCGGTTGTACGGGTGGGCAGCACCGGTCGGTATATGCGGCCAACCAGCTTGCGGCTTATCTAAAAACCAGGTTTAACTTGACGGTGACTGTTACGCATTGCAACGAAGACAAGTGGGTGCTGCAGAAAGAAGAAACAGAATAAGAGGCTGATTGTTTTTAATACGCTTATACCCGCCACCGGCGGGTATCTTTTTTATGGGTAAAAACTGCACTGCGGGAAAGCAAATAGTAATCAGCTAAACCAGCGCCATAACCGGTAAAAAAATACGGCTGATTTCTCAAATCAGGTATGTGGCATCAGGGCTGATTCTTATTATGAAATGGAGCAGTTATAATTGTTACATTTGTTAGCAGTAAATAAAGGCAGTTATAATTCAGTGTTATGAGAAGAAGCATCAGGAAAGTTGCAGTAATCGGCAGTGGCGTAATGGGGTCGCGTATTGCCTGCCATTTTGCGGGTATTGGGGTGCAGGTGTTGTTGTTAGACATAGTACCCCAGGGCCTCACAGATCCTGAAAAAGCCAAGCAGAAGAAGGAACGAAATAAGATTGTAAACGACGCACTGCAGGCTACACTAAAAAGCAAGCCATCGGCAGTGTACACGAAGTCGGTGGCTGCAAATATTGTCACCGGAAACATAACCGACGACCTGGGCATGATATCCGACTGCGACTGGATTATAGAAGTGGTAATAGAGCGGCTCGATATAAAACAGCAGATATTTGCTGCCATAGAAAAATACCGCAGGCCGGGTACACTGGTTTCTTCAAACACTTCGGGCATTCCCATTCATCTTATGAGCGAGGGCAGAAGCGAGGATTTTCAGCAGCACTTTTGCGGTACTCACTTTTTTAATCCCCCCCGCTACCTCAGGTTGCTGGAGATTATTCCTGCTCCTGCCACTAGTCCCGAGGTTGTCGCCTTCCTGATGGATTATGGCGAGCGCTTTCTGGGTAAGACAACAGTGCTGTGCAAGGATACGCCGGCATTCATAGCCAACCGAGTAGGCGTGTTTGGTTTCATGGCAGTGTTCAAAGCTATGCAGGAGCTGGGTATGAACGTTGATGAGATAGACCTGCTTACCGGTACTATACTGGGCCGGCCAAAATCTGCCACCTTCCGCACCGGCGATGTGGTAGGGCTGGATACGCTGGTGCATGTGGCAAAAGATCTGCCGAAGAATGCGCCTGACGATGAAGCAAAAGATATTTTTATCATGCCGGCTTTTCTCGAGAAGATGATTGAGAACAAATGGCTGGGCGATAAAACCGGGCAGGGATTTTACAAAAAGGTAAAAGGCGATAAGGGAAAATCGGAGATACTGACCCTGAACCTGCAAACCATGGAGTACGGCCCCAAAGTAAAAACGAAGTATTCCACTATTGATGCTGCCAAGCCTGTTGATGACTTGCCGCAGCGAATCAAAGTGCTGTACAACGGGACTGACAAGGCGGGTGATTTTTACAGGCTGTTTCACAACTTGTTGTTTACGTATGTTACCAACCGTATACCAGGCATCACTGATGAACTGTACAAAATTGATGACGCACTCAAAGCAGGTTTTGGCTGGGAGATAGGTGCCTTTGAAAGCTGGGATGCACTGGGCGTGAAAAAGACGCTGGAAAAAATGAAAAAGGCTGGTTGCCAGCCTGCACCATGGGTGGGCGAGATGCTGGAAAAAGGCTGCACATCTTTCTATAAAACGGAAGGCGGCGTACGAAAGTATTATGATATACGCACGGGCGGCTACCAGCCGATACCGGGTATGGGCAGTTTTATACTGCTGGAGCATATGAGTGATAAAGTAGTGTGGAACAACTCTGTGTGCAAACTGTATGACATAGGCGACGATGTAGTGGCACTGCGGTGGAACACCAAGATGAACAGTATAGGCGGCGAGGTGCTGGAGGGTGTGCGAAAAAGTATAGATATTGCCGAGGAAAAATACAAAGGGCTGGTAATAGCCAATGGCGGGGCTAATTTCAGCGCAGGCGCCAATATTGGCCTCATATTTATGTTTGCCGCCGAGCAGGAGTATGACGAGCTTGACATGGCTATAAGGCAATTTCAGAGTACCACTATGCGGCTGCGTTACAGCAGTATACCTGTAGCAGTTGCGCCGCACGGGCTCACGCTGGGCGGTGGCTGTGAGATGTGCTTGCATGCCGACGTTGTTCATGCCGCTGCCGAAACCTATATAGGGCTGGTGGAAGTAGGCATAGGTGTGATACCGGGAGGAGGTGGAACCAAGGAGATGATAGTGCGCGCATCAGACCGAAATATTAAAGAGGACATAGAGCTCAATTATCTGCAGCAATTGTTTATCAATACCGGCACTGCCAAAGTATCAACATCTGCGCATGAGGCATTTGAGAACTTTATATTCAGACCTGGTACAGACCATATATCCATCAATCCCGACAGGCGCATTGCTGATGCCAAACGCAGCGTGCTGGGCATGTGGGAGCGTGGCTATACACAGCCTGCACCGCGCACCGATATTAAAGTGCAGGGCCGCACCGGCCTTGGCCCGCTGATGGCGGGTATACATGGCATGTGGCGTGGCAACTACATAACAGATCACGACAGGCTGATAGCCGAAAAGCTGGCATGGGTAATGTGCGGTGGCGACCTGTCGGCACCCACTGTTGTAAATGAGCAATACCTGCTGGACCTCGAAAGGGAAGCTTTTCTGAGCCTGTGCGGCCAACGGAAAACACTGGAGCGCATACAGAGTATTTTGACAACAGGAAAGCCGCTAAGGAATTAGGGGGAATGAAAAAAATATTTGTCGCTCTATTGATTTTGATGTTCGTGAGTATCAATGGATACTCGCAAACTACTTGTCAAATAGAAGACAGTATCTTATGGTACCTCAATAAGGTCGATCAATACAGCCTTTATTCCGGCGAATACTGGGAAGGTAAAGACGATACCTTGATTTACTATAATGACGGATTAAGAACATATCTTTTGAATACGCTGGAGCATCACCCTCAAACGTTGTCTGTTGCATTTGAGCGAGCCAGCAAACTAATGCATATAACTACTTCTGGAGATAGGAAGTTTCGTATTTACTCCTGGAATGAAAAAAGCGGGGGAACCATGGAAGGATTCTATTCTGTATTGCAATACAAGGCAGCCAGTGGTACAAAGGCACAGGCAATTTATCCTAAACCAGGCGATATTAGGGATATGACGGACAATGGTGAAGCTCCTGGTTTTTGGTATGCTAAAATTTATACGTTAAAACCTCATCGTAACAAGACCTTTTACATCGCATTACGCAGATCCCAATTGTTAAACTATTTAGGCACATGCGGAGTAAGAGCTTTTACCATTAAAGGTGATAAACTCAACGATAGCATAAAACTTTTTAACAATTACGCTCCATCCAATAGTATTGACTATGCGTACGACCTGTTCTCAAACTACAACGACAAAAGAAGGAAAGAAAAGTGGGTAGTTCATTTTAGCCGGAATAAGCATAAGCTATACGTGCCAATTGTTGTAGACGAGAAGGTGTCTGGTAAATATTTGGTTTATAAATTCGATGGCAAATGTTATGTTTTAAAAAGAAAGCCAGATAATTAGATGGCAAAACATGCCATAATTTTCGTATCTTTGAATACACCGGAAACTATAATTAACTAATGTATTTTGAGCGCTATAAAGAGCATCCAGAGGCTAAGATTAACCCTTCCCTGCTTTGGGAATACGACTTGTCAAAATTTGACTATGGTCAGATGCGAAGCGTTGTTGTGCAAAGAGTAGTAGAGCGCGGCTGGCCTGATGACTGGTATGCGGCACTGAATATGTACGGATTGGAAGAATTCAGGAATATTGTAAAAGGCCTTCCATACTTAAACGACAAAGACATGAATTTTGTGAGTATCGTTTTTGAAATACCACTTGAAGAGTTAAAATGTTACATGAAGAAACAGTCTCAGCCCGCACACTGGAAATCCTGATGGATCTTATGCAGGATCAGACCCTGCGCAATTTTTTTCTTGTCGGAGGCACCGCCCTTTCATTGCAGATTGGGCACAGAGTCAGCATTGATATTGATCTTTTTACTCAACAACCTTTTGATCAAAATAAAATTTCGGCACACCTGGAAAGCAAAAAAGGTTTTCAGTTAAGCTATATAGACAAAAATACAATCAAAGGGCAAATAGATTCTGTTCAGGTTGACATGATAACCCATGAATATCCTTTAATCAAAGATTGTTTAACATCGAAAGGCATTAGGTTGGCAAGCCTGGAAGATATTGCAGCTATGAAATTAAATGCAATCATTGGCAATGGCACCAGGTTAAAAGATTTTATTGATATAGCTTTTCTGGCGTCATACTTATCTCTGGAGAAGATGACAGCAGCCTATCAAAAAAAGTATCAGTCACGAAACCTGATTATGGTACCAAAAGCACTGTTATACCATGAGGATATAAATTTCGTAGAGCCGATAAAGTTTGTGCGGGGAGAATATCGATGGCCCGTAATTGAAAAACGTCTGAAAGAAATGGTCAGCCATTCTAACAAACTTTTTTCTTCACTATAGTAATCCAGTCAACGAAATCTTATAGGAACATGCTCAGGCCTTGCTACCCCACAGCAGGCTACCGTCTCCGTAACTCAAAAACCTGAAGTCGTGGCTCAAGGCGTAGTCGTACACTTTGCGCCAGTCATCGCCGATTAATGCTGCAACCAACAACAACAGCGTAGACTGTGGCTGGTGAAAATTAGTAACCAGCCCTGTGGCTATCTTAAACTCGTATCCGGGTGCTATCAGTATCTGCGTCCTGGTAATGAGCTTATTGAGGTTATTGGCTTCCATGTAATCTGCCAAAGCCTTTAGTGATTCGGCAGGGGTGCATGTGTAGTTGGTTTCGTATGGCTGCCACTGGGTTACAGCTATCCCTTCCAGGTCAGGTGCTGAACCGTTGTATATACTGTTCCCTATCCAATACAGGCTTTCCAGTGTGCGCATAGAGGTTGTCCCTACAGCAACTATCTGGCTGCCCAACACACCGCGGAGTTTTTGTATCAACTGCAGGCTTACTTCTATCCACTCGGCATGCATATCATGCTCTACCATGGTATCACTTTTCACCGGCCTGAATGTACCTGCGCCCACATGCAGTGTTACAAAATCAGTATCAATATGCTTGTCTGCCAGAGCGGCCATTACATTTTGTGTAAAATGCAGACCCGCTGTAGGCGCAGCCACACTGCCTTCGTCCTTTGCATACAAAGTCTGGTAACGGCCTTCATCTGTAGCATCAGCATCTCTGTTCAGGTAGGGAGGCAACGGTACTTTACCGGCATAGTGCAGCACATCAGCAAAAGTGAGCGTGTCGTTATTCCATTCCAGCCTAAGTAAAAATGAACCCTGCCTTCTTTCTACAATTCCTGCCGTCAGCACGAATGCGGGGGATTCATTTGTTATCTGTAGCGCCATATCAGGTTTCCATTTTGCTGCACCGCCCACCATACACTCCCAGATTGCATGCCCTTTACTCAGCATTGCGGTCTGGATGTCGGGGTATTGTGGTGCAGGTGCCAGGCAGAAAACTTCTATCACTCCGCCGGTTGGCTTTTTGAATAGTAACCTCGCATGCACCACTTTAGTCTGATTGAACACCATCAGGGTATGTGCGGGTATGTGCCCGGCAATGTTGCTGTAAATATCTTCAGTTATATCGCCGTTATTATAGACCAGCAGATTTGATGCATCCCTTTCTGCAAGCGGGTACTTCGCTATCCTATCATCAGGGAGAGAGTAAGTAAAATTATCTATGCGCAGATATTTTGGATGCATGGGTAGTAATGAAAATTGAAAACTGCTGTTTGAGTATATATCGTTACCTGATCTCCGGAATAGTTATCCCGGTAATCTTTCTGTAAATATCTATAGCGTACAGGTCAGTCATACCGCTGATAAAATCTACTACCGATTGTATATCGCCATAAATGTTGGTACCATCGGCATTTACCGGAAACTGTGCTGGTATCAATTTGATCAGTTTGCCCGACTTGGGCAGCTCCGGCTTCAGAACAGCATGTACCAGTTCTTTCAGCAGACCACCTATCACATTGTAACCGGCAATTTCAATTTCCACTACAGCCCTGTAGTTGTATATGTGCTTTACAGAAAACTTATTGATATTGTCAATCAGCTTGCGGTCACCTTCAGGTAGGCATTTCAGCAGGTCTTTTTCGAGTGTGCCATTCAGAAGTTCCTGCTCATGGTCCATAAACACTTTCGAAACTTTATCAATCATCAGCCCTATCCACCGCGCTCTGATATATTGTACCTTCTGGTTTTCATCAACAATGTTAGCCAGCTTTTTTTCTATGTATGCTCTTGAGTTATAATCTTGTTCGTTTTCAAAAAATGGCAGAAACATCTCCATAAAAGTTTCCAGCGTAATAATATGCAGCCGGTGGGCATCTTCCATATCTATAACCCTGTAGCAGATATCATCTGCGGCCTCAGTGAGGTACACAAACGGATGGCGGGCATAAACACCATCATACCCATCTATTTTTGGGATATCCAGCGTCTGCGCTATTGCCGCATACGTCGCGGCTTCTGAGTCAAAAAAGCCGGATTTTTTAGTAGCAATAAGCCCCGTTTTGCTGAACCCTGCCGATGACGAACAAGGGTATTTGACCAGCGATGCAATGGTAGTATAGGTGAGCCTGTACCCGCCTCTTTCGTGTTCATTAAAGTGGTGGGTGAGCACCCTCAGTGCATTTGAGTTTCCTTCAAATTGTTCCAGGTCTTTGCGCTGGTTGGGGGTCATTGACTCCTCCAGTACCCTGCGCACATCTCCATCCGCTCCCTGAAAAAACGCCCGTATGGCATCCTCGCCAGAGTGGCCAAATGGCGGATTGCCTATATCATGCGCCAGGCACGCAGATGCTATTACGGAAGCCAGTTCGTATTTATAGAACTCTGTAAAAGCGCTGCTTTCATTGCTGTACTTCTGTGCTATCTGCTCACCTGCTGCTTTACCCAGCGATCGGCCCACAGATGCTACCTCCAGACTGTGTGTGAGCCTGTTGTGTACAAAAATTGCCCCGGGCAGCGGAAAAACCTGTGTCTTATTTTGTAGCCTTCTGAATGCCGAAGAAAATATGATACGGTCGTAATCTCGCTGAAACGAATTACGAACGGTATCGGCTCCGAATGATTTCGGAGCCGGCTCACCTGTACGCTGCGTTGAATAAAGGGTTCTCCAGTTCATAACCGGCACTACTCTTTATCTGCTTTTTTACATTCACTCATGAAATACTCATTTTTTCCTTTACCCCAATGCGGCTTGGTAATATCAGTAGTTGTTTCTTTGGCAAACAAGCCCTGAGCTTTCTCCAGGTAAGGCATGGCTGCCTTGCTGCCGCCGCCAAACGCTTTAGGGGTGAAGAATTTGCTCACACCCTGCAGATAGTACATTCTTGGGTTGTCCGGATTCAGTTCTTTGGCGCTTTCCAGGTTCTCTTTAAATATGCCTCCGTATTTCTGCCAGCGGTTCATTGGGTCAACGCCCAGACGTGCATTGGCTATCATGGCCGAAAGCACGTATGTTTCGTCATTGTTCTTTTTCAGTAGTGATACGGCATCGTCTTTTTCCTTGTCTGCCTCATCCAGATAGGCATCTTTCTTGGCAGCATCCTTTTCCATGTACGCCAGGTTCACCTTGCTGTATGCCGCATAGTAGTGCGCCGACCATTCATTATCCCACTTTTTAGTGATCAGTGCCAACTTGTTGGCCTGCTCAATTTTGGTGTTCATATCCATTGTGGTATCAAAGGCAAGGAATGTTTTTTCCAGTACGGTTTTAAAATCCTGTGCCTGTGCGTTGAGTCCTGCGAGCGCAATAGCACCCATTAAGATTATCTTTTTCATTCTGTTTTTTAGTTTTGCGATAATGGTTAAAATTTAAAGTTCGTCTTTAGAAAATTGTGTTAATGACATGTTCACACCAAAGAATATGGACCTGTACAGCGGGGGCGTAATGTCAGACTTGGTGTAAGTTCCACTGGGGGTTTTCACATACCTGTATCCGAATACATTGTGATTGTCGGTAACGTTGTCGAAGCTTACATAAAATACCGTGAACCACTTGCCGAATGTATGCAGGTAGGCAACGGCAACTGCCAGATTATGATAATCAGGTGTTCTGCCACTCAGGAAGTTTGATTCAGTGGCGGGATTATAATTAGGATCATAATAAGGTCGTCCGCTGGCATAGCTGTAAGTAACGCTGAAATTGGTCTTCCATTTTTCAACAAAGTACTTGCCCACAAGGTTCAGATTGTGATCTGATACAAAAGTTGGTGTGGCTTCAAACAGATAATTGCCGTTCTTTCTTTTGGTGTCTATGTAGCTGTAGGTGATCCAGTAATCTACATTCTTGAATGTTTTCTTGTCTCGCCAGAACAGCTCTATACCGTGTGCGTAGCCAAAACCATTGTTGCCCGGATTGGAGAAATAAGTGCGGTATTGGTTAGGGTCATAGCCTGTTGCACTGTTTTCCAGAATAAGGTTTTCATATTTCTTCGAATAAGCCTCAAGCCGCAGCAGCCTATCGTTTTTGCTGTACTGCCAGTTGGCTATGTAGTGAATGGCACGCTGCATATCTGGTTTGTAGCCGTACAGCAGGTAATTGTTATCTGCGTTCTGATAAAATATACCCCCTGCCAGTGACACCTGACTGTGATCACCGGTTTTAATAGCCAGCGACAAGCGTGGCACCACATAACTTTTGTTCAGCAGGGTACTGTGTTCGTAACGCACTCCGGGGCGTATAGCCATCATATTGATGGGTGTCCACTCCAGCTCAGCGTATCCGGATACGAGTGTTTCTGTAAATTCACTTTTCCTGAATGTATCGAAGGTTTTGCCTATACCGTAGCTCTGAACATCTGTGCCAAGCATTACATTGAACCTACTGGTAATGTAGTCTTTCCCCTCCAGCCTGTACTGCAGCCTGTGGTCTTCCTGCTTTATAGGCAGCGTACCGAATTTGTTATCAGTTTTGTCGAGGCTGAATGAAGCTGCCGTATACAGCATATACTTGGCTTTGAAGAACTGACGGTACGAGATGTTGCTGTAATAATACTGGTCGTTGGTTTCATACTGTACCTTAGCTGGCATGCCTCTGAAAATATTGGTAGTAGATGTGTCGTCTGCCGCCGGATTAGGGATTTCAATACCGCTGTTGCTGAAGCTGGTGTTGAGGCTCACTTTCAGAATACCATTTTTGTTGGGCTTCCAGGTGTAGCGCAGATTTCCCGATCCGCCCTGTGGTGGTTTGTAAAAGTTAACATTGGTTGTTGCTAGACTAAAGAAAGGCGAGGTATTGGTAAAGTTGCCGCCAACATCCAGGCTGCTGTTTTTCCAGCGTTTTACCCCCGATGCATAGAGTCCTGCCATGTTCACACCCAGGTTTACTGTGCTTTTGTCGGCAAGGTCGGTGGTGTTGAGTTCCAGTACACTGGATAACGCCTGCCCATACCGCGCACTGTAGCCACCGCTGCTGAAAGACACTCCCTGATAATTGAACGCACCAAAGCGGCTGCGTGTCGATACACCGGGAGGTCCGCTCAGAAATGCATTCTGAATCACCATTTCGTCTACCACAATGGCCGCCTCGCTGGCATCGCCGCCTCGCACAAACATGCCGTTGTCGGCACCGGTTTTCTGGGTGCCGGGCAGCATTTCCATAGCCTTTACCACATCAGCGCCGGCGCCGGCAGTTGTTACGATATCGAGCGGCTTCAGCACCGTTTTGTTCTTCTCGTTCGATGCATCAAATGAGCCGGCTGTAATGACCACAGCATCCAGGTCGTGGGCTTTGTTGGCTTTCAGTGTAATCACAATACCGCTTACATCACCGTTTATTACGATAGGTGTGCCCCCTGCTTCATGGCTTACCTCCGATGCTACCAGAGTCTGGTTGCCTTTTTCTGAGGTAGTAAACCTGAACACGCCGGTACTGTCGGTAGTGCCACCGTCAATTGTATTTTCCAGGTATACATTCGCGCCTCTTACCGGCTTGTTCTTATTATCTATTACAGTGCCGCTGATTTTGTATTGCGCTTCTGCTATATATGTGCATAAAAGCATAGCTACAAGTAGCATAACAGAAGTCATCAGCCGCAGTGATAAACGTGGTTTCATGTGTTTTTCAGCATTTTGCCGCAAAGCTAGGCCGTTGGCAAATTATTTTAAACTTTATTCGGTTAAATATTGGCTTTGGTCGGTCAATACAGCTATAGGCTAAGATTATGACCTTCTACTCGCTTTTCGGGTTAATATATTGTTTCAGGCGCTCCACATAGCTTTCAAAAGCAGCGATGCCCTTTGGGGTAATTTTACACACAGTGAGAGGATAATTGTTCCTGAATGATTTGTTTACCTCTATATACCCCTCATTTTTCAGTTTGTCCAGTTGCACGCTCAGGTTGCCGGATGTGGCCCCCGTTTTTTCCTTCAGGAAGTTGAATTCCGCTTCTTCAACCGTTATCAGCAACGAAACGATGGCCAGCCTGAGCTGAGAGTGCAGTATGGGATCCAGTTCCTTAAACATTTTTGCTGTTGCGTATTTTTAGTAAATGGCCTGGAATGATATAGGCAACTACCAGCGATAAAGATAAGAGCAATAGCTGGTACTCAAACGAAACATAGAATGCAGCCATTGCTATAGCCCAGCACAATGCGGCGCCGGTCATCATAGGTTTGAATTTCATAATGCCGCCGGAGATAAAAGTGCCTATTGCATACAGCAGCATCAGAACGGGGTAGGTGCCTGCCTGTAATATATTAGCCGAAAATAATACACCCCCTATGCACAGACCCACCGCCATCCATACGTAACCAAAAACCCTGTCTAGGTGCGATTTGACTCTTTCTTTTTTCTTACTGCGGTACATGATAACTATTTGTGCTATAATGGCCAGCGGTATGGCAATGGCCCATACAATAGCATGGTATTGGTTGTTCATTTTTATTAATACAAATTCGGCAAGTGCTGCCAGGCTCACTGCCCAGCCCCAAAGTAGGTAAATCAAACTGTCGTCTGTAAATTCCTGTCGCGCCGAGTGGATCATATCCAGTATCAGGTCCAGTTGTTGTTGGTTGTTGTTTTCCATTGTAGTGTTGTTTTTAGTTTAAAAGTTATAAATAAGACTCAAAAGTAAAGTAGTTTATAAAATAAACCATATTTTTGAGCACTTTTTTTTGAAAAAAATAAAAAATGGGAAAATCAAACTAATAATAAGTAAATGGCTGCAGCATTCAAACATCTGTATTTAACATTTTTGTGTAAACAATTTTGTTTATTTTTGAAACGTGACAGATAACTTAAAAATAGCCCGAGGTGCTCACCCGGGGCTGATATTGGAAAGAGAGCTTAAAAAAAGAGGGCTTTCAAAGGGTCAGTTTGCCTTATCTATACATGAATATCCGCAAACCATCAGTGCAATAATCGGGGGCAAAAGAAGTATGAACACACCGCTGTCATTAAGAATAGAAAAAGAACTGGGAATCGAAGAAGGTTTTTTTATGACACTGCAGGTTTTTTATGACATAAAAAAGGAGAAAAAGAGATTATCTGAAGGCCATCACCCGGATCTTACAAAATTCAGGACGGCACTTTTTTGGGACACAAAAATTGAAAAAATAGACTGGAACCTTAATAAAAAAGCTTTCATCAAAAGGGTCTTCGAACGCGGGAATCTGACAGAAAAAAAAGAAGTACTGAATTTCTACGGACATGATACAGTTAGAGAGATACTCAAACCTGAATAATTAAACATGCATAACAAGCTTCACTGGAATACCGTCACTCCTTTGCTTCGTTCCGGACTGGAGCAATTAATGGCCGAGCCATTGTTTAACCAATTCAGGCTTGTGGGAGGTACTGCGCTCAGTTTGCAAATCGGGCACAGAATGTCAGTAGATATAGACCTGTTCACCGATGCCGCTTACAATACAATAGATTTCTGCAAAATTGACGAGTATTTAAGGCATGTATTTTCTTATGTTAGTCCTGC
This sequence comes from Sphingobacteriales bacterium, assembly GCA_900299255.1. Taxonomy (GTDB): domain Bacteria; phylum Bacteroidota; class Bacteroidia; order Chitinophagales; family Chitinophagaceae; genus Nemorincola. The sequence goes on along the minus strand of OMJB01000115.1, from coordinate 9,259 downwards.
TAAATTAGTAGAGCCGGTCGCGATGGGCACTTCTTACATATTGGGAGCAACAGAGCAAGGGTCGTTTAAACTGGATATTTTCTATACCGACACTTTCACCTTTCCGATGGTCATAAACGGGAATATACGCTTAGCATCAAAGGAGGAAATAGCTGCGATGAAAATTGATATTATACAGCGTATCGGCAGAAAAAAAGATTTCTGGGACCTGCACGCGCTGCTGGATGTGTATACCGTTGCACAAATGATAGCAATGCACAGGAAAAGATATCCTCATGCACATGACGAGGAGTTAATTCGCAAAAATTTTATTGATTTTACGTTTGCTGATGAAGATTTTGATCCGGTTTGCCTATGGGGAAAACACTGGGAGATCATTAAGATGGATATTGCAGAAATAATCAAAGCTGATAAGCTGAATGGATAAATGTGATGAATAAGTGAGGATGTGAAGTAAATGAATTTAATAGTTCCGCTACTCCATAGCCCCTGATACCCTCTTCAGGGTTATTCTCAAATACCGTATTTTCTATACCTTCACAGCCTTAAATAATCATGATTCATGAAATACCTGCCAATATCTTCCAAACTGTACGAGCTCAACAGGGCGCGGTTTGTAAAAAAAATGAAACCAAATTCTGTGGCTATTTTTCCGTGCAGCCCGGTGTTCCCCAAAAGCGGCGATGGGCTGTATGGCTACAAACCTGATGCCGATGTGCTGTGGCTATCCGGCGTAACCCAGGAAAAAACCATTGTAGTACTCTACCCCGATAACCCCGACAAGAGTATGCGCGAGGTGCTGGTGCTGCTGAAGCCCAACGAGCTGTTGGAAAAATGGGTGGGCCACAAACTGCGTAAAGACGAGGCAACCGCCCTCTCAGGTATTAAAAATGTGCAGTGGCTGGATGGCTTTGATGCCATGATACAGGTAATGATGAATACTGCCGATACTGTATACCTCAATACCAATGAACACAACCGACTGGATACTGAGCTGCTGCGCACCGACCTCGAGTTTGTGCGTGAGTTTATGAAGAAGTACCCTATCCATCATTACGAGCGTGCAGCCCGCATCATCAAAGAACTGCGCAGCGTAAAGACCAAAGAAGAAATTGAAATTACCAAGGTGGCGGTAGATATTACCCACAAGGCACTGAGCCGGGTGCTTAAGTTCATAAAGCCCGGGGTAATGGAGTATGAAATTGAAGCAGAGATCACACACGAGTTTCTGCGCAACCGCGCTACTGGCCATGCCTATGGCTGCATCCTGGCCAGCGGCGACCGTGCCCGCACCCTGCACTACGAGGAGAACAATCAGGAGTGTAAAGACGGCGAACTGATACTGATGGACTTTGGTGCCGAGTACGGCAACTATAATGCCGACCTTACCCGCACTGTGCCTGTAAATGGCAAATTCACCAAGCGGCAGAAGGAAGTGTACAATGCCTGCCTGGCAGTACACAACCACGGCAAAAAGATTCTTAAGCCCGGCATCCATTTCCAGGACTATGTGAAAAGCATCAATGCCGAGATGGAAAAACAATTGCTGAACATAGGCCTCATTTCTAAAACAGACATCAAGAATCAGGATCCAGAAAACCCTGCTTTCAGAAAATACTTCTATCATGGCGTTACCCACTTCCTGGGCATTGTAGTACACGATGTTGGCTCGTACATGGATACAGTAAAAGAGGGCCAGCTGTATACCATAGAGCCGGGCATCTATATTGAAGAAGAACAAATGGGCATCCGCATTGAAAACAATATCTGGACCACCAAGTCAGGCAACATAGACCTGTTTAAGAACATACCGATAACTGTAGAGGAAATAGAAGCGGCAATGAAAAAGTAATTGTCATAGTCAGGCCACAGAGGGAAAGTGCGTCAGTGCTTTCCCTCGGCAGCTTGATAAGTAATAGCTGCCCGCGGCTAATCATTTTAAACTAATCCTATATTTGCTGGTCAAACCGCCTTTATGAAAAAGATATCAATACTAGTGTTTTGTTGCGCTATCGTTACCATGAGCTTGGCACAGGGTGTTTTTTTTAATGCCGGCCTGGGTTATGCTTTTCCAGTTGCAGGCCAGTCGCTCGATGGTGCAGGCACTCCCTACAACGGCACGCTGAATAATACAACTCAGGCATACAGCATAAAAAGCGCTTCGTTTTCTTCGGGCATGCAGGCAAAAGTGGGTTTTGGATACATGGCCAATAAAAACGTAGGCGTACTGCTCGATGCCAGTATAGGCCTGCTGACCAAAAAATACAAAGCCACTATAGATGGTGTCACCTTCGGGTCAGGCAGCAGCACTTATCCCGGCAGTGTAACGTTGGAAGAGCAGGCTATTCTGCCCATGATCATCATGCCATCGCTGGTGATGCAGTCTGATGGAAAAAAATGGGGTGTTTACTCCCGTTTCGGAGTAGCACTCCCTCTCAATACACACATCCTGCTCGACCAGATACAAACCAATGCACCGGGCACAGGTGCCACATCTGTTGACGATTTTACCATGACCATCAAGAGCAGTTTTTCTCTGGGTTTTACAGGTGCTGCAGGTGTTAGGTACAAGATCAGCGACCGGTTGAGTCTGTGGGGTGAAGTGAGCGGCTTATCGCTATCGGTATATATTAAGCAGAGCGAACTTACTGCTATCACTCATAACGGACAAAGCTACTCCACATCGGCAGTATCCGGAAATCATGTTGTAAACTACAGCAAGAATGTAACTGTTGACAGCGCAGGTGCCAACCTGCCTGCCTATTCTATACCTTTTAGTAATATGGCTGTCAATTTTGGTATATCACTTTCTCTTGGTCATCATTCACGTCGCGGCCATACTGAGGCTGCAAAAACTGAAAAGACCGGCAAGTCTGAAAGGCCAAAACCATCCAGGTTCAAGTAGTTATTATCTGAGCCTGTCAGTAGACTTTACCAGTTTGTCATCTTTGCGGATGCCGAGAATAGCCATGAATAAAAATACTATGGCCACCACCGGCAGCACAGAACCTACCCAATAACTATCGCTTGCAGGTACTGCATTCAGATTTTTGGTTCTCTGCAGAGCCATTGTTATGAAGCCTGTCGCAGCAATAATACTGAACACCGACATGGTTATCTGGCGCTTTCTGTTGCGGAACATAAAAATGGTTACCACCGGAAGAAGGGTCATTACAAGTGCAATCAGCAATGTGGGGAAATGATCGCTCACTCTTATCTGCGCGGGCGTGTCTATACCGTTTGCAATTATGTGGTATCTGTACAGATCAAAATAGAATACGCCGGCATTAAGCAGAGCAGCTATTAAAAGCCATATCGATTGTTTACGCTGTATCATGTGTTAATTAACTGATTGTTTTCTTTCCAAAATAGGGAACCAATGCATCGGGGATATTAATACCATCAGGTGTCTGGTGGTTTTCCAGCAGGCAGGCTACAATACGCGGCAGTGCCAGTGAACTGCCGTTGAGTGAGTGCACCAGTTGGGTTTTGCCGCTGCCGTCTTTAAACCGTGCTTTCATACGGTTGGTCTGAAAGGTCTCGAAGTTAGAAACGGAGCTTACCTCCAGCCAGCGTTCCTGTGCGGCACTGTATACTTCAAAATCGTAGGTAAGGGCAGATGAGAAACTCATATCACCACCACAGAGCCGCAGTATACGGTACTGCAATCCAAGCGACTGCAGCAGGCGCTCTACATGGTTTACCATTTCTTCAAGCACATCATAACTGTTAGCAGGGTTTACCAGTTGCACCACTTCCACTTTATCAAACTGGTGTACCCTGTTCAGTCCGCGCACATCCTTGCCATAAGAGCCTGCCTCCCTGCGGAAACATGGCGAATAGGCAGTCAGTTTTACGGGTAGTTCAGATTCAGGGATAATCACATCGCGGTACATATTTGTAACAGGCACCTCTGCGGTAGGTATCAGATAAAAACCATCTTCAGGTGCAAAGTACATCTGTCCTTCCTTGTCGGGCAACTGAGTGGTACCGTATGCCGATGTCTCATTGACCATAAAAGGCGGGCATACTTCTTTATAACCTGCTTCAGTATTAAAGTTGAGAAAGTAGTTGATAAGTGCACGCTGCAGCCTGGCTCCCTGTCCAGTAAAAACCGGGAATCCCGCACCTGTGATCTTTGTGCCTAGTTCAAAATCTATCAGATTGTATCGGGCAGCCAGTTCCCAGTGAGGCATTTTCTGTGCACTCAGATCGGGTGCTGTGCCGCCGGAGCGCACTACTTCATTTTCTTCTGGGGTCTTGCCAAACCGCACGCTGCTGTGCGGCATGTTGGGCAACTGCACCAAGGTATCATGCTGTTCCTGTTCCAGAGCGGCAAGTTGCTCTGCTACTTCGCGGGCGCGATCTTTGTTTTTGGCTACTATCTGTTTTAGTTCCTCTGCCTGTTCTTTCTCCCCTTTGGCCATCAGCTGGCCTATATTTTTTGATGCGCTGTTTAACGATGCTGCCAGGTTATCGTTTTCCACCTGCAGCGCACGGCGGCGCTCATCAATATCAATAATCTTATCAACCAGCTCCAGTGCTTTGAAATTCTTTTTCTTAAGCCCGTCCAGTATTAAATCCTTATTCGTTCTGAATAATTGTATAGGTAACATAAATGATTAAATATAACTATTGGCAAAGATAAACTTAATGGGCTAAATGAAGGTGTAGTTTGGATAACGCTTGACCCGGCTACTGTACAATATGTTTCTACCCCAGCACCCAATTCACCCGCTTCACAGTTTCTTCCATACCTATCACCTCTGCAATGGCAAATACGCCGGGGCCGTACTTGCCTCCTACCAGCATGATGCGCAGCGGCAGCAGTACATCGCCTTTTTTCAGGTTGTGTACAGGCAGCAGCTCGTTGAAACTGTTTTCAAGAGCATCATGCGTCCATGATGAGAGTGAACCTAGTGCAGCCACCCATTCAGTAAAGAACTGCTGCTTCTGATCGTTCCAGCCTTTGCGCATGGTTTCTTCTTCCTTAATCTCGGGAGTAGAAAAGAAAAAATGCCCCTGCGCCCAGAAATCTGGTAGCAATGTGCAGCGGTCTTTGATCAAAGGAATAATTTTAGATAACAATCCCAATTCCCAATTCCCAATTCCTAATTCTGCATCCAAATATGGCTTTACACGGTCTGCCAGCAACTCATTGCTGGTTTTGTGAATATACTGTTGGTTGAACCATTTTGCTTTTTCGAAATCAAATTTTGCGCCGCCTTTGTGCACTCTTTCAATCGAGAATTTCTGCACCAATTCATCGAGCGAAAACACCTCTTGTTCGCTGCCGCTGTTCCAGCCCAGCATGGCCAGCATATTAATAAAGGCTTCAGGCAGGAACCCCATCTCTTTAAATCCTTTTGTGATCTCTCCTGTTTTTGGGTCAAGCCAGTTCATGGCAAATACCGGAAAACCGAGGCGGTCGCCATCACGCTTGCTCAGCTTGCCGTTACCATCGGGCTTCAGAATGAGCGGCAGGTGTGCCCACTGCGGCATATGCGCTTTCCAGCCCAGGTATTCCCAAAGCAGCACATGCACGGGTGCGCTGGGCAGCCACTCTTCTCCTCGGAATGCGTGTGTGATCTTCATCAGGTAATCGTCTACCACCACAGCGAGGTGATAAGTTGGCATACCATCTGCTTTGAGCAGCACCTTATCGTCAGACTGCGAACTGTCAAAAGTTACTTCGCCCCTGATCATATCATGCAGTGTAATGGTCTGGTGTTCGGGCATTTTTATCCTTACCACATAGGGGGTGCCGCCGGCTATTCTGGTATTTACTTCTTCAGGCGTAAGCGTGAGCGAATTCACCATCAAACCACGTGTGCGGCTGTCGTATTGTGCATGGCTGTGCTCATCTATGCGGTGATCCTTCCGCATTTTTTCTATCTCTTCGGCAGTATCAAATGCTATATATGCGTGCCCTGATGCCAGTAGTTTTTCGGCATACTCACGGTACAGTTGTTTACGTTCGCTCTGGCGGTAGGGTGCATACGGCCCGCCCTTTTCCGGACTTTCGTCTGGGTTCAGCCCGCACCATCTTAGGCAGTCCATAATATACTGCTCGGCACCCGCCACATAACGGGTCTGGTCGGTATCCTCAATGCGGAGCACAAAATCGCCGCCATGGGCACGGGCAAAAAGGTAATTATATAAAACAGTGCGGACACCACCCAGATGCAGGCCACCTGTGGGGCTTGGCGCAAAACGTACACGTACTTTCATGGGGCGAAATTAGTGATTAGAGTTTATTATTTGGCGGCCTGAAAACGAATCTGAGTGCATAAGCGGCACTGGCTGGCATTGGCGGGCAAATGCATGTGCAACGGTTTTACTATATTGCGCCGAAATTCAGGAAAATGGAGAAACGGCTGGTTTTTGATATTGGCATGCATATTGGGCAGGATTCAAAGTACTACCTGGAGGAGGGTTTCAGAGTAGTTGCAGTTGAAGCCAATCCGTTTTTAGCAGAAGCCAATGCCGTCAAATTTAAAAAGTACATTGATGATGGGTCGCTCACTATCCTGAATGTGGGCATATCTGATAAGGAAGGCATACTGCCGTTCTACATCAATAAGAAAACCTCTGAATGGAGTTCATTTGACCTGGAACTGGGCAGAAGGAATAACACACCCTATGAAGTTAAAAACATTAGTTGTGTTACTACCGCCAGCCTTTTTGAAAAGTACGGCACGCCCTACTATCTGAAAGTAGATATAGAGGGCCTTGATTATCTGTGCATCAACGACCTGCCGCTAACCAGCAATCCTAAAAATGTAAAATATGCTTCGTGCGAGGCAACTGATATTTCTCTGCTGGACACGCTCTACCAGAAGGGCTATACCAAATTCAAGCTGATCCATCAGGGATTTAATTTTACGCCAATCAACCTGAATTTGGAGAAAAATCCCCTGTTCCCGATCTTTCTGAATGTGTATACCGGTTTAAGGCTGAAGCTGAGAGGCATTCTGCCGCAACGGTTTCAATACAGCTCATCGGGGCCGATACCCGAGCATACGAAGGGTGGCTGGATGGGCTATGAGCAAACAAAAGAACTCTACAACGCTTTCTATCATGGCCCGACAGGTAAGGCTCTGAATAACAAAAGCTGGTTTGATTTTCAGGCTACTTTTTAATGTATGCAAGGGTATTTTTAACCATTGAATCATAAATACAGCCGCCCGAAAGAGCGGCTGTATTATTTATATTTCCTGCTGAATACCGGTTGTGCCGGGGCTGAAATTAATGGTGGTGGTGGTGCGTTGCATGTGCATCGGCCAGCTTGAAGAATTCTTCCTCTCCGATTTCGTTTTCATCAATATGGAACTGAGTCTCGAGGAAACTGAACAGTTTACCAAAGAGCAGGCGACGGTATGTTTCATCCATCATCTTCTGGTCTTTCTGAATCTTGGCCATATAGCTTTCCATCCATGGGGTATCACTTTCATCATCCGGCCCCAGTCCGAAGTATGCCAGCACTCTGGTTTTGATATCGCTGTTCACTTCTTCTGCACTAACATTAATGTTGTTGTCAATCATTAATTTGTCAGAGATGAGCTGCCAGCGGAGCTGGTGCTCAAACGAACCGTATTCTTTTTCCACTTCTTCGGCAGACCTTGGCTGCTCGCCGCCTTCGCGCATCCAGCGCTTAAGGAATGCCACAGGGAGATGAATGCTGGTAGAATGTACCAGTAATTCGTAAATCTCGTTCTGCAGGCGCTCGCCGGTAATGCGGTTAAATTCTTTACTCAGTTCTGCACTGATCTTGTCTTTGAAATCAGTATCGTTAACAACCTCGGTGTTAGGGAATACCTGAGCAAACAACTCAGGGCCGAGTTCCTGTGGTATCAGCAAACCTACTTTTGTAATGGTTAGTTTGTAATGCTGACCTGCGGCTGAAACATCGGTTTTCAGCGGATCTTTCATGAAACCGGCCAGTTCGTCTGCGGTGCAAACATCATTAGGAACGAATACTATAGTATCACCGGGTTTTTTACCCATCACCATTTCTTTAAGTTTGGCGGGCATTTTATCCAGTATTTCTGTATCGTCGATCTTGTTAGTTCCTTCTGCCACATTGCCATTTGCGTCGCAAACTTCGAATGTTGAGTAGATTAGGTCTTCTTTATTGGTTACAGCATCCTGAGACTCTACTTTGCCGTAGCGGCGTTTGATACGCTCCAGCTCGTCTTCCATCATTTTATCTGTAACGGTAATTTTGTAGCGGGTGAGGTGCGCTTTGTTCTTCACTGCATCCACTTCAAAATCGGGTTTCAGCCCCACTTCAAAAGAGAAGTCAACATCAGCAGGTGCGTTCATATCCAGCTGCAGCCTGTTCGTGTCGGGCATGATCATAGGCTGGGCAAAGATGGCCAGATTATGCTCTTTCATATAATCTTCGAGCTGCTTACCTGCGGCACGCACTACCTCTGCATTAAAGATAGCGGGGCCATGCATTTTGCGCAGCATGCCTGCGGGCACCATACCCTTGCGGAAACCAGGTACATTGGCAGTTTTAGCGTATTGTTTCAGTGTCTTGTCGAACGACGGCATGTAGTCGTCTTTAGACAGTTTTACTGTTAATTTATCATGAAGTGTTCCAATATTCTCACGGGTTACCGTAGCCATAATTATTTATATTTTTTAATTTAAAAGGGGGTGCAAAGATACGGAAAGAGCGTGTAGAAAGAGAGGGCTGAGGCCAGAAAAATCGCATGTGCAAAAGCGCTATGCAAAATGGGTATTCTGGGCTGGCACCTACATTTTTTCGTGCTACTGCCGGATGTAATATGTTATATTTTCATGTATAGGGGTCAGGTAAGTGCTGTAGTCAAAAGCCGGTTAATAAACGGGATTTTTCAAAAATTCCCCATTTTGTGCGCAATGTTGATTATTTCTATAAAACAATGATTTACTTTGATTTACACGCAATAAATTCCCCCATTTTCTCCCCACTTTCGCTACAGTGGGGAATTTTTTGTATCGTCCTGAAATTGGTTGACATTTTTGTCTTGTTGTATACATTGTAAAATAAATAACTAAGTCCACTTGGGGTTCCACAAGTTTCACAAATTGCGGAAAGTGGTATTGCTACCGGAAGCAAATTGCGGGTTTTCTTCCGGTTGCTTCCGGTCGCGGAAAAACCAGAAGTGAATTAATTATTTGATTTTCAATTTGTTATGCAGTTACTTCCGGTTTTGTGCGAAAACTTACTGTAAACTACTTTACGACAATTTTAGCTGTATAATTACCA